>CAYPSP010000007.1:12845-18457 GCA_964413335.1 uncultured Dehalococcoidales bacterium | reverse complement strand
GTTTCATTGGACTTGGCATTGCAGTTGACAACTACTATATCAGGCTTGTCTGGAAGAGGACTCCAGTAATGAGATTCAGCCAGTTTTACTCCCTCATAATATTGGGCATTGGGTTCTCCAACGAAGAGAGCGGTGATGTCACTGTGAATATTGACCATGGCATCTATCAGTATGTTTAATCCGGATAGGTTGCAAGCCTCTTCTATATCAAGGCGCTGGGCATTGTGCTGGTATTTCCCCATGCCAGTATTACAGTCGATGCCGCTTTTCCTGGCATGGTTGCGTACAGGCCCGTGATTGTGCACAATTGTACTGATCGCAGCAATACCTGGAAGAATGATCTTCCCTCCTCCACCGAAGCCAACACCCAGATGTGGCAGGATTGAACCAATACCAATCTTGAAATCGGCATTAACGAATTCTGTATTCAATGACACCCGGGTTCCACGGCTGGTGGTGCCTACGTAGCTACAGTTTTCATAGGGGTTATGGTTATATACATTAAAACGACCTGGTATGTCCCTTCCAAGCTTTTTTGCAAAATCATGGGCGGTTAGTGCACCATGGGACCCGAGGGCGCAGATGAACTGTATATTATCCTCCTCGACTCCTGCCGCAGCCAATTCCTCCAGCACAAAGGGCACGATCTCGAATGTTTTGGTGGGGCGACTCATGTCGTCAAAAAGGATTACTATATTTTTCTTTCCCTGTACGAGTTCCCTGATAGTACTGCTGCCAATCGGATTGGCGAATGCCTTGCGGAAACCTGCCTCATCTAGCGCTGGTGCGTCATGTCCCTTCATGGCGCAGACGGTCACCGCCCATTCTTCTGGGAACTGAAGCTCAACGTCTCTTTCATTATACCAGGCTCCCTGTGGCACACTGATGACATTTTTAGTCACGGTCATTTTTCTTTACTCCTTCTCTCTAAGCAAGCTAATAGGCTGAAGCGTTTTATGACTATTTTTTCTGGTGTTATAGTACCATATATAGTTATGGTATACAGGATGCTATGTTGAGGTTTACTGGAAGCGTTAATGCTATTAGAGCAGTAAATGTCGATTGATACAATACTACTGTTTACTGTTGTGCAGAAACTGTCCAGGTAGAGATAAAAGATACAAGAGCTATTACTGAAAAAACTAGCCAGATATGATGATAATTTCCCCATACATCGTAAACAATACCGGTTACAAAGGGGCCAATAACATTTCCGATACAGCTTATGCCAATTAATGTTCCAAATATCGTTCCGTAATGCTTCTTTCCAAAAAATTCACGAGTCAGGGCCGGTCTTAATACACAACAGCCACCATGACCCAGTCCCAAAAGAAGTACAAAAGGAATAGCTAACCAGGCGGCTGTTGTTGTGAAATTAAAGCAGATCAGTCCGATACTAACCAATATAAAGGAAGTCGCAGCGAGTTTTCGTCTCTCACGCTTGTCTCCCGCCCAACCAAAACCAAGGCGGCCAACGACGCTTATCAGAGGGATTCCAGTAGCAACCAGGCTCGATCTGGACTTTGCAAATCCGATATTGTTGAGATAGGGCATCACATGTGTTGTGACACTGCTCATGACGGTATGATGGAGAAGGAAGGCTATTGCCAGATGCCAGAATGTGCGGTTGAGTATTGCCTGCTTTTCACTGATCTCAAATTCATTATAGCTGGATGATATATCTGCTTGAGGCTTTACATCTATATTTAAGGCAAGGTTTTCCCTTATTTCTCCATCTGGTAAATAGCCATAGTCCTCTGGCTTACTACGAAAGAGGAAGGAGAGCGGCAGGATTAATAACAGTACTCCTATTGCCATGATAAGCTCAGCTTGTCTCCATCCATAACTGTCGACAAGCCAAACGATTACCGGTACCATCAATCCTCCGAAGCCAAACCCGGCGCTTACGATACTACTGGCTATGCCTGATTTTTTTCGAAACCAGTTCATCACTGCGGTCATAAGCACAGTAATTGTGCAGGCGCTCATCCCTATTGCAATAAGAGCAAATGCACCATAGTAGGTCAATAACGATGCGGTTTGGCTAAGCATGAAGATTCCTGAAGCAAGGAGCAGTGACCCAATGAAAATGAGACGTCTAGGGCCATGCCTGTCAACCAGTATACCAATTACAGGTGCCATCAAGCCCGCTTCCATACCGCGGAGAGACGAAGCAAAAGATACCTGTGCATAGCTCCAGCCAAATTCGTTTGCTATTGGTTCAAAAACAGCGGTAAAACCATAACCGATGGCCCCGGCTAAGTACAGGGCAATCAGGAAAGATGCTCCGACTATCCACCATCCATAGAAAATCCTTGGAGTTCGTATATACTGGTTCATGCTTTGATTACTAACGCGAATCAATATGCTTTATTAATATATATTCGTGTTGCGAAGTTAAGTGTCTGTTTGAGTTTTTACTTGTAGGTACCAGACAGCGAATGGCAGCTATCTATCACAGAAAAGAGTGCCCCCAACTGCGAAATTCTCTTTTTTGATTTCGCGAATGGCTATGCTTACTTTCTCAGGTGATGTATTAAAGTTTTTCACCACTGCTTCGGTTATATCTTTCACCAGCCCCCGTTTTTGCTCCGCGGTTCTACCTTCGATTGCGAGTACGGTTACGGTAGGCATTTGTCATCCTCCTTATTTTTTTATATGGATGCGGCGTTGCGTGGCCCAGGCCCTGTGATGATGTTACCTCGAACGGTTCACATGATATCACGGGCAGTCTAATATATCTGCATCTTAAGTCTTGCCTTCAGCAGAATTCGCGGGCATACTGAGGATCGAAATAATGGAAATTAGCATAAACCCGGAGAAAACATACCAGATGCCTCCATAGCTGCCCCATGTATCGTAGGCCCATCCCGCTATGATTGGCCCCATGGCCCCAACCAGTGCGTTAAAACCATAAATAATACCAAAGACAGATCCAAAATCCTCTCTACCAAATATATCTCTAGTTAGAGTTGGTCGTATGGCATTACAACCGCCGTTTCCTATGCCGTAGAGAATTAGAAATGGGATGAGAGTCCATAGTCCTGTAGAAGGGGCCAGTGAAAATGCGATGACGCCTGTACAGGCCATGGTGTAGGTAAACAGAGCTACCTTTTTCCTGTCAATTTTATCTCCCAACCTGCCGAAGCCAAGACTCCCGATGATGCCCATCAGTGGAACGATAGTAGCTATAAGGCCAGCGCTGGTGCGAGTCATGCCGATGCTGCTGAGGTATGGCATTATGTGGGCCTCAATAGATATAAGCGTCATGTGGAAGGCAGTGAAAGTAATTACCAGGTGCCAGAATGGCCTGTAGGACAGAAGCTGCTTGAGCGATAATTTATTACTGCTTACAGATACTGGTTCAAGGCCAGCGCCGGGTTTTTCTGGTTTTGCTATCTCTCCATCAGGGAGATAGCCATACTGTTCCGGCTTATGTCTGAAAAGAAGCGATAGAGGCAGGCAGAGAGCCAGTGTTGCCAGAGCAAGGATGGTCAGGCTATCGCGCCAGCCGAAATTGCTAATAAGCCTTATTACTACCTGGATTAGCAATCCTCCAGTGCCAAAACCACAGGTTACAATACCACTGGCTATACCAACTTTTGAATGGAACCAGTGCGACACCGCGGCCATTAATACTGTCATTGTGCAGCAACCGAGGCCGGCTGCCAGCAACAGGAAAGACACATAGAACATAGCCAGCGTGTGAGTTCCACTAAGGAGTAATAAACCGCTCGCGGTAATGATGGACCCGAAGAAGAGTAGTCTCTTTGGGCCCCAGCGATCAACTAGTATTCCAACGAAAGGCGCGAATAACCCCAAAAATATAGCGCGTATGGAGAAACCCAGAGATATTTCGGTGTAACTCCAGCCAAACTCGTTTGCTATCGGTTGGAAAAAGGCAGTAAACCCCATGAACAAGCTACCGACCATGTAGCAGCCGATTATGCTAGCCGCCCCAACGATCCACCACCCATAAAATATTTTGGAAGGTTTCCAGTTCAACTAGATCTCCTTCAGCGTTCCTCTATTTTCTAGCTCATTTATTTCTGCAAGAGCGGAAGAGCTGTTGTTTTTTTAAGTTTAGTTTACTGATTTCGGGGTGTAGGCAGGGGTAGTAAGTACCGCAATGACGGATATGAATGCTAATCCAGCGTAGATAAACCAGATGGCCTCGTAGCTGCCCCAGCTATCATAAGTCCAACCTGCCAGAAGAGGTCCGACTGAGCTAATCAGCGAGTTGATACCCACCATCAAACCGAAGACTTTGCCAAAGCTCTCCCTGCCAAATACCTCGCTGGTAAGAGAAGGCCTCATAGCATTGCTGCCGCCATATCCAATGCCATAGAAAAGCAGAAATGGGGCGAGAGCCCATAGGCTTACAGAGGCAAAAGCAAGGCAGATTAAACCTATACCTGACATGGCATAAGTTAGAGCTGCGACCTTTTTCCGCTCCAATTTATCTCCCAATCTGCCAAAAGTGAAACTACCAATGATACTTATCAAGGGCATTGCTGTAGCAATGATGCTGGCATTGGCACGTGCCATATTAATGCTGCTCAGGTAAGGCATTATGTGTGCTACTAAAGATACCAGTGACATATGGAAGGCAGTGAAGGCTATTGCAAGGCGCCAGAACGCCTTGCTGGTTAATAATTCTTTCATGCTAGGTTTTTCAATAGTGCCAACTGCTGTTTCCAGGGAGATTTCAGCTTCTATTTGCTTGAATGCTTGATTATCAGGCATGTATCCATATCGTTCTGGTTTATGTCGGAAAACGAATGAAAGAGGTAATAACAGTGCCAGCATTGCCACTGCAAGTATGACCAGACAACTACGCCATCCATAGCTATCGATAAGCCTTACTATTACGGGGATCAGCAGTCCTCCAAAGCCGAAGCCGCAGGTTACGATGCCGCTGGCCAGGCCAATTTTGGCATGGAACCAATTTGTTATCGCGGTCATTAGTACCGTCAATGTGCAACTGCTCAAGCCTATTGCCATTAGTAAAAAAGCTGCATAATACATCGCCAGCGAACTAACATTGCTGAGCAGCAATACGCCGCTGGCAGTTACTATGGCTCCAAAGAAAATCAGTCTCCTGGGACCCCAGCGGTCGACTAATACTCCCACAAGTGGGGCAAATAGACCCAGAGCCATCCCTCGCAGCGAGAATCCCAGGGAAATCTCCGCGTAGCTCCAGCCAAACTCTTCTGCTATCGGCTCGAAAAAGGCAGTAAAGCTCTGGAACATGCTTCCAGCTACAAAGAACCCGACGATAAAGGCTGCTCCAACGATCCACCAACCATAAAACACCTTGGACGGCTTCCAGTTCAAAGAAAACTCCTTGCTTGTTCTATCTAGTAATGTCTTATTCCTCATTAAGGGAAGAATTAACAGTGTGAAAGTTTTGAGAGGACGGATAATAGTATCATTGCTACTATTATAAGTATAGCTTGTTATTTTAGAGGCTTCAGGATAATACTCCTCTGTTTTCACTTCTTTTTATATGGTTACTCGTCCCTAATCTGGGGATGCCTTTTATAATACGTTATTGACTTCTGGAAAATGGTTGTTTACTATCATAGCTGATATTTGAAATAAAGGAGGAG
>CAYPSP010000007.1:0-12835 GCA_964413335.1 uncultured Dehalococcoidales bacterium | reverse complement strand
GAATTAACACTATGAAAGTTTTGAGAGGACAGCTACTAATAGTATCACTGCTACTATGATAAGTATAGCTTGTTATTTTAAAGGTGCCAGAATAATATTCCTCGGTTTTCACCTCTTCTTATATGGTTATCCGTCCCTAATCAGGGGATGCCTTTTTATAATACGTTATTGACTTCTGGAAAATGGTTGTTTACTATCATATCTGATAGTTGAAATAAAGGAGGAGATATGTCGAGATATAAAGTACTGATTCTGAATTATACCAAGGTGAATATGGAGATGGAACGAAAGATGCTGGAGGAAGTAGATGCTGAGATTGTTATGGCGAATGTTACTGATGAAGAAAGTGCCCTGCCGCTAGCTGCTGATGCTGATGCGTTGGTAACTTCCTCTGTCCCGATTACTGACAAGATACTGGATGTAGCGAAAAAATGTAAAATTGCCGTTCGTACAGGGATTGGATTTGAGGCTCTTGACCTGCCTGCGTTGACACGTCATGGAGTATATGCAGCGCACGTTCGAGGATTTTGTGAGGAGGAAGTGGCTGACCATGCCATGGCACTGGCACTTGCTTTGATGCGAAAACTTAACATCAGCCAGAAAATAAAGAATGGGCAGTGGAAGGAAAGAACATGGACATGGGTCGAGAATAAGCCTGTTTTTCGCCTTTCGGGGCAGACCTTTGGGCTGGTTGCCTTAGGGAGTATTGGACGCAACGTGGCTAAAAGAGCTCAGTCCTTTGGTTTTAAAGTCATAGCCTTTGATCCCTTTGTCTCTGCCAACGATGCGAAATTACTGGGAGTGGAACTGGTGGATTTTGATACATTACTAAAGACCTCTGATGTGATTTCCATACATGCCCCTCTATCGGAATCAACTTTTCACATGTTCAACTCCGTGACGTTTGAAAAGATGAAGAAGACTGCGTTTCTGGTGAATACGGCACGAGGAGGGCTGGTGGATAATAAAGCAATTTACCATGCATTGAGAGATGGTGACATTGCTGGAGCAGGGTTAGATGTAACTGAAAACGAACCATGCCTTGCTGACGAACCCTTGTTTAACCTTGATAACGTTATTATCACTGGCCATACTGCTGGATATTCGGAGGATTCCCTGATGGCTCTCCGACAAGGTGTATTCAGCCAGATCGTCGAAGTCTTTAAGGGAGGCAAGCCGAAATACTGGCTTAATCCATAAGAGTAATAGAAACAGACTACTGGCAAAATAAAACCTGCCAGTAGTTTAGTTTGTTCTTTATTGGCTAACTGGGTATTAATTAAAGGCGGTTCTATTTAAGGTCATACTCAATATTGAGCTCGGAAGACAGGTCTTTGAGGGTCTGGATAACCCTCTCGTCCAGGGGGATACCATTTGTTTTTCTCTCCTCGACGATCTCCGCCTCTGGCCCGCCTGCCAGGTATATTTTTTTCACCCCGGGTACAGTTGGCAGGGCTTCAAATGCCTCTGTCATTCTGTCCATCTGTCTTTTGAATTTGTCGACAGGCAGAAAGCCTCCTATACGAATAGCTCCAAAGAAATGGTTGAAAGGATTGCCGGGATCCTCCGCCAGTTTTGACAGGAATATATTAGGGTCTGCTCCTGAAAGCAGGCTACAGAATATATCTATAGCTACGCCCAGCCCAAATCCCTTGTATCCGCCTGTTTCAGCTTCACCCCCCAGTGGCAACAAGCCACCTGTGGGAAGTCCGTACTTCGTCTTGCTAGGGTCGGTCAGTGGTTTGCCTTCGCCATCTACAGCCCATCCCTTGGGGATGCTCGCTTCCTGTCTTCGTGCTATCTCTAACTTCCCGCCAGCTACCACGCTGGTTGCCATATCAAGCACAAACGGTGGTTTTTTATCGGCAGGAATCGCTATAGCCAGAGGATTGGTTCCCACTGAAGGGCTGGTGCCATCCGGTGATACTACACCTGGCCAGCTTGAAGTGAGGGCTAGTCCAATCATGTCATGCGAGAGAGCCATCATCGCATAGTAAGCGGCGGCGCCATAGTGACTGCTGTTCCGTACTGTAACAAAACCTGAGCCATATTGTTCGGCCCTGACTATGGCGTCGTTCATGGCATGATATCCAACTACGAAACCCAATCCTTTATCCCCATCCACGGAAGCGGTGGTTGGGGAACTGCTGGAGGTTTTTAATTGAGGACTGACGTTGATAGTTCCCTGTCGTATCCGCATTACGTAGAATGGCCCAAGGTGGGCGATACCATGGGATTCCACCCCTCTGAGGTCACAGGCTATCAGCATCTCTGCTGTTATGTCGGCGTCCTCTTTTGGTACTCCCATTCCTTGCAGCACCCTGCTGGAGAAAACCCGAAGTTTATCCGGATTAAATCGTTCCCTTGTTTCTGTTGCCATTTGGCTTGCCCCCCTTTCTCTTTACTGATGCCATTCTACAATGATGGGAAGCCGCTGGCAATTGCTTTTGGAGAAAGTGCTCCTGTCTTGATTCTCATTACCAGAAAGAGAATAAGGGCAGTAGCCCAAGGAAATATGCGAGCGGAGTTGATTGTACTCTCTCCTTCTTTCGCAGCTATGATTTGGAAGAAGAAAATACCGTTACAACAGAGTAAATCTTGGGCACAATACGGTATTTTGTTAATTGATATCCCGAAACAATGTTTTACAGGCAGCTATGTTTTTGCCCTATCCCCGAAAACATTTTTTAGCATGTTCTGGATGTCCTTATTGTAGCCACCGATATTATATGTATCTTTCTTTCTGGCAGATTCAATTTTTATCTCGGTGATTGACTGTTCGGCTTCATTCCCCCAACTGGATTCATGCTTATGCTTTATCTTAAGCGATTTGATTTCCTGGTTCGGTATGGCGAAATTACCAGGGTTTTCGTTAAGCGCTTCATCAGGAAGGATGTTCCAGTATCTTTCGGAGTAAGCCATAGTAGACTTCAGCTGGGCTGCCCAGCGAGAGAAGAATCCTTTGCCTTCCTCCTTACCTTTTTTCTGTGCTTCGGCGGCGGCCTCCTTCAGCATTTTAGAGGTCAGTTGAGCGAAGATAGTACGCTGGTCGGTGATAATCAGCGCGTAGGTATCCCATCTGCCGAACGATTTCGGTTTCTTGAGTACTGGTATAAGTCCCAACATCTTTTCTTCCATAGTTTATAGCTCCTTTATGTCATATATCATCCAAAAATATAATATAATACGGCGAGGGTTTTAATCAACTTAAGCAGACTGTAGTATAAGATAAATGCTGAATCACCTGTTGACATAGAACATCTAGTATGGTTTGTTCTGGTTACAGTAGAAACAATGGACGTAGCGAGGTTATATTTCAAATATAGGGTAGACCGTTGGATATCGTGCCTCGTTAAAGTAATGACTGGAGATAATCAGTTGATTTACCGTCATGCGGGCGCTACTGCAAATTCGGTGATATCATAGAGGTTATGGAGATGAGCAATGGATGCAGGTATCGGCACGAGGGATGGTTACAACTGGGGTTGTCATTTATTATTATACTTAGCCTGCTGGCGACTGGCTGTCAGATTAAGATGCCGGTGCGGGCGCTTCCTACAGAAGCGGATGCCTTTGTTACTGATCGCGTGGTTGAGGTGCGCATCGTTATGGCAGAGGAGGACTGGGATTCATGCCTGCAGAATGCACTTGAGGAAAACTACGTAAGGGCAGATTTCTGGTTCGATGGTGAATTGGTTCAAGATGTTGCAGTCAGGCCTAAAGGAAATTCATCACTGAAGTTTGTTTCTGAATCTGGTAGTTCTCGCTTGAGCCTGAAGGTGGATTTTAATTTTTTTAACGATTATCGCACCTTTCGGGGACTGAAAAAGCTGAATTTCAACAATGGATTCAGAGATCCCACCTTTATTCGTGAACGCCTTGCCACTGAGTTGTTTGAGCAAATGGGCATGTCTTCACCAAGGATATCGCATGTAGACCTCTGGGTTAACGGTACACATCTGGGCCTTTATACACAAGTGGAACAAGTTGACAAGACTTTTCTTAGGGATCATTTTGAGGACGAAGACGGCAATCTGTATAAACCATTGTTACCCTCTGCTTATCTGGACTGGACAGAAGAAGACTTGCTGAAGCAGCGGGAAAAGCATGCGGCCATGACGCAAGGAGAGTATTATGTTGAGCGTGATGTAAACATTGGTGGAGGAAACCTGGATGAAATCGCCTCTGCCTTTCATGGACATGACCTGACGCCTGTCGGTGGAGATATTCAATCCCCCGTTGAAGGACCACGTAAATATCGTTACGATTTCATCGATGTTATGAACCTGAAAACGAATGAAACCAAGCCCAATCATGAAACACTTTTCCGTCTGCTGGAAGTGCTGAATGATGAGCCTGATAAGACTTTCCCTGAGGAGATAGAGAAGGTACTTGATGTGGAAACTGCGCTACGGTATATTGCCGTGTGTACTGTGGCGGGTATACTGGATAGCTACCAGGGGCTTGGTCATAATTATTACCTTTATGAGATTGATGGCAGGTTCACTATTATACCCTGGGACATGAACGAAGCCTTTGGGGTCTTCAATTGTGGCATAAACAATAGGGGAATGATCGATTTCTACATCGATGAGCCAACCTGTGGCCCTGTGAGCGAGAGGCCGCTTATCGAACGGCTGTTGTCGCATCAACCCTATCTGGATAGCTATCATCAATATATCAGGGAATTGCTGGATGGGCCCTTCAAAATCAGCAGGATGATAACGAGAATAGACGAATTGGTTGACCAGGTTTATTCCTTCGTGGAATCTGATGAATTAAAATTCTTCAGCACTGAAGAGTTTAAACTTAATCTGGTTAGAGATATAGGTAATAGCCCCGGTTTGAAAACATATATCATTAAGCGTAGCACTTCGGTCAGACGACAACTCGAAGGAGAGCAGCCGAGCACTGGCGATGGAAGGGGGAATGGTGGTCGTGTGAAGCCGTTTATAAGGGAATGGTAAACGAAAATACCGTCAGAGAAGAAACTCCAGTGCTGAGAAAAGCTACGGAGAATTCTGAACAGCGATTTGAGCGGAAGTTCTTTGTACCACCAGGAAAGAAAGAGTTTGCCTGTACTTTGCTGCGCCAGGTATGCCGTCCTGATATTGAATACCCATGGAGCCAAATTAACACTCTCTATTTTGATACTCCAGACCTGGACCAGTACCAGAGGTCGGCTTCGGGAGAATTCAGGAAGGATAAGGTTCGTATCAGGTGGTACGACGGAACGGAGGATTCCCGGGGGAGGGTCCCTGTGTTTTTAGAATTAAAGTCGAGACGTGGATTTGCCAGCAGTAAACAGCGGCGCCGGATGCTGGTATCCTCAGAATTACTGGAGATGTCCAGTATGTCTGCGGGTATTGTGAAGAAGGGAGTGTTATTGGATACACTGGCTGGATTTGGTCATTGCTTGGATAAGCCGTTGCGCCCGGTCATCCTGGTAACCTATTCCCGTTACCGGTTCAACGAAATGTTTACAGGGATGCGCGTGTCATTCGATTATGATATCCGCTCCTCGATAGTGGCGGTAGATATAGGATATGGTGAGCAGGAATTGTTGCTACAGGGTGCAGTCATTGAGATTAAAGGGCTGACATTGGAGATACCACAAACGCTTAGACAAATAAAGCTTGTGGTTCCCGATTGGGGTCGGTTCTCTAAGTACGCTTTTGGCATTGATTCCCATTTGTCAGGGCCAGGCTCAGTGGGCAGGCTCTGGCCCTCCGGTCGAATCGGGGAACTGTGACAAGGAAAAAGGAACAGCATGAAAATGAAATCTGCAGGCAGGCTGTTAGTATTATTTTAAGGTCTTTTTCTTCTTATTGTTACGCTTATCTCCAGGTGACTGGAACTTCCGTAGCATGGAGGCCATCTCCCCTAACCTCTTATCCACTTTATAGTTGATACTGTTTCTGGGATAATTATCGTCTTTCTTCTTCTTCCCTGCGCTGACCCCGGTGATTACCGTTATCCCTTCATCAATAGTGCTGACCGCATATATATGGAATTGCCCTTTCTTAACTGCCTCTACTACCTCATCCCGCAGCATCAGGTTTTCCAGGTTTTTTCGTGGTATCATTACTCCTTGTTCCCCTGTAAGCCCTCGTGCTTCGCATGTTTGAAAGAAGCCCTCGATTTTCTGGTTTACGCCGCCGATGGGTTGGATTTCGCCTTTTTGGTTTACCGAGCCGGTGACTGCTATATTTTGCTTAATAGGAATATCTGACAGGCTCGATAACAGGGCATAAATCTCTGCTGATGATGCGCTATCCCCATCTATTCCCTGGTATGATTGCTCAAAACACAGACTGGCGGATAGTGATAATGGTTGTTTCTGAGCGTATTTCCAGCCCATGTAGCCATTCAGGATAAGAACTCCCTTATCATGTATCTTTCCGCTAAGGTCGGATTCCCTTTCGATATTTATTACTCCTTTTCGCCCCAGGAATGTTTTGCAGGTGATGCGAGTGGGTTTGCCAAAAGAGATATCTCCCAGACTGTATACGCTGAGTCCATTAATCTGCCCTGCCACGGCTCCAGAGACATCTATCATGATAGTTCCCTTATCAATCATTTCTTTTATTCGTTCATCAGGTAGGTTGTGGCGAAAACGTCTCTCCTCCACCGCACGTGTCACGTGGCGTTCCGATACCATTTGAGCCCCATCTTTATTTGTCCAGTACTCTGATTCCTCTAAAAGTTCCTGTATGCCTGCGAATCTGGAAGTTAACTTTTCCTGGCTATCTACCATTCTGGAGGCTACCTCTATAACCTTTGCAACAGCGGTTTTATCAAAATGGCAGGTCTGGTGTTTCTGGCAGAACCCGGCAATGAAGGCGGCGAATGATGTTATGTTTTCCCTGGTTTTTTCTATTTCAAAATTGAAATCAGCCTTTACCTTGAAAATCTCCCAGAAATCCTCATCATATGTAGAGAGTAACTGGTATGTCCTGTTATCTCCGATGATTATTACCTTGACGTTGAGAGGAATTGGCTGAGGTTTCATACCTTGAGGAATGGAGAGCCCAAACTGTTCGCCAGGGTCCTCAATACGCAATTCCTTGGTCTTGATTGTTCGTTTCAGTGCTGGCCATACAGCTGGATTTGATAGCACGTCTGTAGCATTTAACAGCAAATATCCACCATTGGCTGCATGGAGAGCTCCTGGTTTCAACATGGTGTGGTCACTGAAATAGGCTCCTAATAAGAATTGCCTCTCAATTCTGCCGAATAAGTTCATATAGTTGGGATTTGGCTCAATGATTACCGGGCGGCCATTGGTAGTACTGTTGTCTACTAAGACATTTACTTCGAAAGGCAGGAAGGGGTCCCTGCCAAGCTTCTTTCCCTGGGATAGCGGTGCCAAGATATCTGTTGTCTGTTCCTCTGTCTGTTTGAACATGTCAGAGTTGCCCAAGGTGTAGGATTTCAAGCTGTTCAGGAAGTCGATAATCTCCGCTGAATCATGGTACTCATCCATCAGCTTCGTGAAGAGTCGGGATACGGTGAAATCGGCTATAGACTTGTCAGTCTCCAGTAGTTTCTCCGCTATTTGCTTTCCCTCATCCTGGGCTTTCTCGGTAGCAGCTTCCAGGCTCTTACGTAGTTCAGTGCCAGTTTCCTCAAGTTTCTTTCGCGCCTTTTCGTTGAGCGCGAGGTATTTTTCCTGGGAGATGGGTTTCCCCTCGGCTATAGGAATCAGCATTGGTCCTTTTGGGTTTGCCTGTAGCAAAAAGCCTCGCTTGAGCGCCTCGCTTTCCACTTCCTTAAATAATTTCTGCTGTTCAGCCTGAATCTTCTCGATTACCTTTTTTCTCTCAGCCTTGTACTCATCACTGGAGAATGCCTTGACCAGGTCTTCCTTAATCCGTTGCAGCAAGGTAAAAATTTGTTCACGGAAGATCTTTGCTTTCCCTTTTGGCAGCCTGAGGCTATTTGGATGATCGGCGTCATTAAAGTTATACAGGTAGCACCAATCGTCAGACTGATGGTTTCCTTCCATGTCCTTTTCTTCCTTAAGCAATTTGGTGATGTGAGTTTTCACTGCCGAGGTTTTTCCTGTGCCTGTAAGCCCAGCCACATATATGTTATATCCATCATGTTTTATTGATAACCCGAACTCAAGAGCACGTATTGCCCTTTCCTGGCCGATAAATTCCCGTAAGGGCTCAATGTCCTGTGTGCCGTCGAAATCAAAGATAGCTGGATCGCATTGCCACCGTAGTTTATCTACCGGGACCTCATATTTACTGACATCCATGTTTTTTTCCTCCGTTCAGGATTGTCCTTTGAGGACAAGTTAATTATACTTGTTTATGTTGTGAACTACATAAACGTTTATTTTCAGCATTGTTGGGCATCGTAAAGCATTTCTTGACAGCCAAGGTTCTTATCCGTATCATCACCATTAGTGCAGTAATATTGTTGTTAAAAGTAATTAAGGAGGTTGCTTATGCTTTATAAGAAGATGGGCAGGACAGGACTTAAGGTGTCTACTTTCTGTCTGGGTACGATGAATTTTGGCAGCCAGGTGGATGAAAAAAGGGCTGCTCAGATAATAGATAAAGCTCTGGATGCCGGGGTAAACTTCTTTGATACGGCAGATGTTTATACAGGGGGCAGGTCAGAAAAAATCGTTGGCAAAATATTGAAAGAGAAGCGCAATTCTATTGTGCTGGCTACCAAGGTAAGAGCTAAAGTAGGAGAAGGGATAAATGATAGCGGGTTATCTCGGAAACACATTATTAAAGGAGTAGAAGATAGTCTGCGCAGATTACAAACAGATTATATTGATGTCTACTATGCTCATATGCCAGACCATGATACGCCACTTGAAGAGACGATTCGTGCTATGAGCGATCTGGTTCAAC
Source organism: uncultured Dehalococcoidales bacterium (assembly GCA_964413335.1). Lineage (GTDB taxonomy): Bacteria > Chloroflexota > Dehalococcoidia > GIF9 > AB-539-J10 > JAUUZT01. The sequence continues at coordinate 3,959 of CAYPSP010000007.1, read as the reverse complement.
AGGGGAAAGTTCGCTACATTGCTTGTTCAAATTATACTGCATGGGAACTTTGCAAGTCGTTATGGGTAAGTGATAAATATAACCGGGCACGGTTTGAATGTGTACAGTCTCCTTACAACCTGGTTACCAGGGATATTGAATATGAGCTACTTCCGCTCTGTGCCAGTGAAGGTATTGGTGTCTGTGTTTATAATCCACTGGCTGCGGGCATACTGACAGGAAAGCATGACCCGAATAAACCTCCTGCTGAAGGAGGCAGATTTACCCTCGAAAGTATTGGTAAAAACTATTATAATCGCTACTGGAATGAGGTTAATTTTAAAGCAGTAGAACTGCTGAAAAAGACTGCCATGGAATATGGCAAGAGTCTAGCTCAGCTCTCTCTGGCATGGGTGTTCAATAATAAGACCGTAACGGCAACTATCTGTGGGGCGAGTTCTCTTGTACAGTTGGAGCAGAACCTGGAAGCTACAGAAATACGTTTGTCAGAGGAAGAGTTTGTTGCCTGTGACGCTGTCTGGCAGCAAATCAGGCCACCAAGATTTTTCTACGGACGGTGATAGAAGAGGAGGCAGGATTAATAACCAGCAGACATATAACAATTTATAATAGAAAGGATGGTAGTTTATGAAGTATAGGAAAATGGGGAGCACAGGGCTTAAGGTTTCCTCTTTCTGTCTGGGCACAATGACTTTTGGTAAACAAGTGGAAGAAAAGGATTCTCTTCGTATTATAGATGCCGCTATCGATGCCGGTGTTAATTTCATCGATACCGCTGATATGTATGTAAACGGTCGGACTGAACAGATTGTTGGTAAGGCATTAAAGGACAAACGTGATTCCGTAGTACTGGCATCTAAAGTTGGGCATACCTTGAAGTTGGGAGCGAAAGGGGGAGGAAACAGCGACTCAGGTCCAATTGATATGGCGCGGCCAAAGGCATTTACTCCATGGCCAGGGGCGGATGATATAGGTCCCAACGATATGGGGTTGTCTCGTAAGCATATTATGCAGGGTGTTGAGGCCAGTCTACGGCGGTTGGAGACTGATTATCTTGATATTTACTATGCTCATATGCCTGATTACAATACCCCTCTAGAGGAAACACTGCGAGCCATGGACGACCTGGTTCGACAGGGCAAGGTACGGTATCTGGCTTGCTCCAACTATCGCGCTTTTCAACTCTCCAAGGCACTATGGATAAGCGATAAACATAATCTGGCCAGATTTGACTGCATTCAACCGCCATATAACCTGCTTACAAGGGACATCGAATATGAGTTATTGCCGCTCTGTGCTGCGGAAGGGGTAGGGGTGTGTGTATTCAGTCCTATGGCAGCTGGATTCCTTTCGGGCAAATATGATAAAGATAAAGGTCCAATAAAGGGTGCGCGGTTTAGCCTGGCACATCAGGGATATGTATACAATCAAAAATATTGGACTGATGATAATTTTAATGCGGTAGCGAAGTTAAAACAGATTGCTGAAAGCAATGGGAGAACATTGGCTCAGTTTGCGTTAACCTGGGTATTAAGTAACAAAACTATTACTGCGGTTGTTTGCGGGAATACTTCCACTGCTCAGTTGGAGCAGAACATGGCCGCTACTGATATTGTTTTATCAGCAGAAGAGCTGGAAGCCTGTGATAATGTATGGAACCAGTTGAGGCCGCCTCGCCTATTCTATGGGCGTTAAGAGTGATAATTTACTATTTTATAGCATTGAAATACATGGTTGAGTTTAATTAAAGGAGGAATAATGCAATACCGGAAAATGGGAAGGACGGGACTCAAGGTCTCGACATACTGTATGGGGGTAATGAATCTGGGTAGCCAGGTTTCAGAAAAGGATTCACTGGAAATAATAGGGACTGCGATGGAACAGGGAGTGAATTTCTTTGATGCTGCTGACATGTATGTATCAGGTAAAGCTGAGGAGATTCTAGGTAAGGCCATTAAAGGGAAACGGGATTCTGTGGTGGTGGCAACAAAAATAGGGCACTGGTTGAAAATGAAGGATAATGTTAGAGTAGAAGCGGCTGATATTGCCGGAAAACCAACACCATATTCAGCATGGGAGGGGGGTGGTGAGGCTGGCCCAAATGACATGGGGCTGTCCCGTAAGCATATCATGCAGGGTGTTGAAGCCAGCCTGCGGCGCTTGGACACAGACTATATAGACCTTTATTACTGCCATATGCCTGACTTTGACACTCCTCTAGAGGAAACCCTGCGTGCCTTGGATGACCTGGTACATCAGGGAAAGGTGCGCTATATTGGTTGTTCCAATTACTTAGCATGGCGGTTATGCAAGGCGCTTGGGGTGAGTACTCTTCATAACCTGGAACGATTTGAGTGTGTTCAACCTCCGTATAATCTACTCGCCAGAGATATAGAATATGAGTTAATGCCACTCTGTGCCAGTGAAGGAGTTGGCATGTGCGTGTACAGCCCTATGGCGGCTGGTTTTCTAAGTGGTAAGTATGATAAGGCAAAGGGGGCGATAGAAGGAGCAAGATTTGCTCTTGGGCATCTGGGACTCAGGTATAACCAGCAATACTGGGCAGATAGCAACTTCGAGGCGGTGGATAAACTTAAACAGGTAGCCAGTTCACATGGGCGGAAGATGGCACAATTTGCCCTTGCATGGGTGTTACAGCACAGTGCAATCACATCGGTTGTCAGTGGCGCTTCCTCTCTATCCCAGTTGGAACAGAATCTGGAGGCCACTGAACTAAAACTGTCCGAGGAAGAACTCACAGCCTGCGATGAAGTATGGAGCGTTTTAAGACCGTTCAGGTTCTTTTACGGTCGATAAGCTATAAACTTTTACTAATATAAAGAGCAGGGCCTCCCTTATAGACAAAGAAAAACTTTATTTCATGGAGCTAGTGAATGGAATCTTTTCAGGGGGAGGCCCTCTGCATTATCTTTACCGTTGTGGATGAACGAGGTTTGAATTAAAGGATATATTTTGTGATAAATGAGCGTTATTGAAGCAGTCAAAAAATAGCTGTCAGCGGGCTTGCCTTCTTGAAAAGACAGCAGCATGACTGGAAAGTAACTATGGGGAGAGCCTGTCTGGAAAGATTTACCTATCAGATGGTATTTCCTTATATCTCCGTATATATCGTAGCCCTGGGGGCCACCGGAACACAGCTAGGTATTGTAAACAGTATTGGAATGGGGGTTGCCGGTTTGCTCAGCCTGCTTATAGGAGGGGTGATAGATAGCATTGGAGTGAAGAAGATTTATCTACTGGGCATATCCCTTCTTATTATCTCCTATTTGACCTATGCGGTGGCCTGGGGTTGGGCTGTTATTATTATTGCAATGATAGCGTACTGGCTTGGATTTAACATTTCTGGCCATAGTTGCTCTGTGGTCTGTGGTAATTCGCTGTCAAATGAAGACCGCGCAACCGGTATGAGTTTCTGTGAGACTCTGGCAGCAGGGTTGTTGGGCATCATTGGTCCAATATTAGGTGCTTTTCTTGTTACCAAGTTTGGTGGTGTTAACGTGGGTGGTATCAGGCCCCTCTTCTTCATCAGCCTTGCTGGAGCTGTTGTCTCTTTTTTACTTATTTACACACAGCTATCTAACAGGAAATGGGGATACCAGAGTGAAGAACCGTCTAATTTGGTAAGCGGGCTTTCGCAAATATTCAAGCAGGGTAGAGCATTAAAGCGCATGCTGGTTATTACCTCATTAACTTTCTTGCCAACTGGTATGGTTCTACCCTTCTCTCAGGTTTTTGCCCACGAAATTAAAGGAGCCGACCAGTATATACTGGGAGCAATGGTCGCCGGCTTTGCGCTGAGTCCTCTGGTGATGGGTATTCCTTTAGGCAGGCTGGCCGATAGGATAGGTCGCAAAAAGGTTTTGTATATGGCAGCACCTCTCTTTTGGGGTTCCAATTTAATGCTTATATGGGCACCTAACCATGTTTTTCTGGTCGTG
>CAYPSP010000006.1:14475-18878 GCA_964413335.1 uncultured Dehalococcoidales bacterium | reverse complement strand
ATCAAGTAAAATACCACCAATAGCCGGGCCACTGAGTAAGCCTATGGAAACTACCAACCCCAAGGAAAATACTTTTTTTCTTCCAAAAGTGTCTGCTGCTTTCCCTGCAGTAAGCATCGTCCCCGTTCCCACCATCAAATAAATGAGCTGTACCCAAATTACGCTGTTAGGCCCCACTCCAAACACTTCACCTAATCGAGGTAGTGCGATACGCATCATCCCCATATCCATGGTGGGAACAAGAACACCTAACGCTCCAACCACTATAGCCTTCCACTTGTAAGGAATATAGGTTTCAACCTTCTTCATCTACTATATCCGTTTCTATCCATACCTATCTGTCGGGTATTTCACACTGATATGCAATAAGAGAATAAGCCTGCAACAATCCGCTATGTTATCATTTTCTGCTTCTTTAAGAAATTGATCTACTTAAAGTATGAAGGGGATACACTCTGCGAATCAAACTGTTTTAGTTTGAGCATCTTAAAAATGAGGCGCAAGCATCGTTAAGAGAGTGAAGCTGAACAGAAATCTCTGCTAATCCTGGTTAAATCCTTTATTAATGTCGTTTAGGAAGTTCTCTATTTCAGGAGACAGCTTGGGCGATTCTTCGCTTGGCTTGCTACTTTGCGATTCATAATATTGCTCCAGGCGACGAACCACTCTTTTAAGTTGTGGCTCTCTCTCCACCGCTACACTGATTTCACGATACTGTTCCTGAGCTTGCTCACTTATGGACTCAAGATCTATAGGCAAATCGTAGTCAGCGGAAAGCAACTCCAACAATCGAAATTGAGCCATATAATCATCATCCAGTTGTGTATATTGTGGCAGATGAACCACCAGGGTAATAGTCTCAATACCATGTTGAGACGCCTCTTGAGCTATTAGATGAGTAATAGTACCAGGTCCTTCGTAATTACTGGATTGTATTCCTCTCTCCTTCAGCAGTTTTTCGCCCATCCCTGTAGCAGAACCACTGACAATCAGTGGGCGTGTATGGGGCACAGAATCATACATGCCTCCCATTAGTATGTACCTGGTTACACCGAGCCTTCGCAGCACCTTAACTACGGAAGCAGAGTAGAACTCACCGAACATGTGCGGCTCCTTTAGGTAAAAAAAGACCAGGTCATTTTTACCAGGCATCCTGGCATAATTTATATATGTATTAGGTTTCTCTATCACCCGTCGCCCTTCAGAAATATAGGTATGCGGACGATAACGGGTGAAATCATAAAACATCCCCGGTTTAGCCAAACCCCCCAACTGCTGAGCATCAACTTTCGCCTCAATAGCCTCGAGAGCCAGGCTCCCTGCACTTCCTACATTTATCCATGGACGAAGCACGGCAAATGCATGAGGTTCATTTAACTCCGGTACAGGGTCATTTAATTCAAATGCAGAAACCTTCATAATGCTATGTTATCACTCAAGAATAGCCTAGGCAAATTACAGGAAACTGCCGTGCGCACACCAGTAACTATCAGTCTGGTAACTGCATGGCCATACAGTAAATAGATCCAACCTCTTGAAGATTGTTTTTCTTGTTCAAGCCAAACATCAGCATTGTCAATAAACATGCAATGCACTACAATACTCACTACATAAGTAACTATACTTTAAGGGAAAAACAGTAGCAATAAGTAAATTTCATGGAGGTAAGCAAACATGGATGTTTCAGAAGCCATCAGAAAAAGACAAAGCATACGTGCCTACAAAGACGAGCCAGTGCCCGAAGAGAAATTAAAGAGAATAATTGAAGCAGCACGCCTGGCTCCCTCAGCCAGCAACAGGCAATCTTGGAAATTTATTGTGGTAAAGGATACTCAGCGACGGCGTGAATTAGGTATAGCCGCAAGTGGACAAAGCTTTGTTGGCGAGGCTCCTGTTATCATTGCCGCCATAGCTACAGAGCCCAAAGGCATTATGACCTGTGAGGTTCCCCGTTATGCAGTTGACCTGGCTATAGCAGTGGAGCACATAGCCCTTGCGGCAGTAGAAGAAGGCCTGGGTACATGCTGGATAGGAGCCTTCTCACAAAAAAAGGTGAAGGAAATCCTTGGAGTACCAGAGCAATACCAGGTTGTTACCATACTTCCTCTAGGCTTTCCACGGCAAGAGGGAAGAATCAAGGTGCGCAAGGCAACTCAAGAGATAGTCTGCTACGAAACTTTCACGGAATAAGAGCTAAGTATAATAAGTCAGAATACATGAGTAGTAACTGATAACTATTTATTTTATAGTCTCATTTATCATGCCATGCTTGACTTGGCGGGAAAATACCTCGTAATGCTATCGACACCCCAATGGCAATCAATATTACTGGCCAGATTATGCGCCACCCTACCACCCCTTGCAACCCAATTCCCAGTAACACCAATGCCAGTATTAGCCTTTTCCCCACAGGTCTATAGTACTTAGGATATATTCGACAAATCAATATCCCTAATAGCACGATGATCCCGGTGCCAACAAAGATAAGTGACCATGCCCCCCAGTTCACCGAGGTGGTTATAAAATTCAGCTTATCCGGGATAAGAACCAATCCTGCCCAGATAAAACAGGCAGCCCAAGTGATGGTATTAACCAAACCGCGTGCTGTCTTTTGACACTGAGTCTTGTCCTCAGCCTTATTATTTTCTGTCTCTGTTATCATCTATTACTTGCACATTCGATTGGCAACGATATCTCCTCATACAATTTTTCGTCCACCAGTGATTAAACTACATAATGATATCAGCCACGGCACGCTTCGGTACATGATGCACCCCTTCCTCATCCCGCCAATACTTGATGTCAGCATCAGCTCCAATAGTCTCAATTATCACTTTCTCTTTGGGCTTACCTAAAGCAATCACCAGGGGTATCTCATAACGATCCGCTATACCAAGAAGCGGGCGAAGTCTATTCCTGTCCACCGACGCAAGGATGCAGCCACCCAACCCTTTTTCCACTGCCCCCAGTAAAATACTCTGAGCCGCTATTCCGCAATCATAAGCGAACGCCTTGCTTATCTCTGTATCGCCAAGCAAAATGATATAGGCCGATGGTTTCTCCCCCTCAACTGGGCCATCCCAACCTTTAAGATAGGCCGCCCAAGTAAGACAAGAGAATACCTGAGCATTATTCTCCACTGAACAGGAGAGCAGATATTTCAGTGGCTGCTTGTTGCCTCCCGACGCAGATAGTCTGGCAAGTTCAACAAGCTCCTTCAGGGTATTGATATCTATGGAAACCTCCTGCTGAAACCTTCGATAGCTTCTATTTTTCACAATAAAATCTTTTATCATATCCACCTCCTTAACTAGTTATGGTAGCAGAACATATTAATTTATGCGATAGACAGACACTGCTTTTACTGCCTGATTTTAAGCAATTTGCACTATATTGTTTTACTTGCTATAGTTTTTTTACAAGATTTACTAATCGTTATCTATACAATAGTCCTACTACATCAGCAGATGATAGTACAAAGGAGAGAGATATGGCAGAGTTAATGACTGTAGAAGAAATAGCAGTATACTTGCGGTTGACCAAAAGGACAATATACCGGTTACTGAAAAAGGGGACTGTACCTGCAGTTAAAGTTGGCAATAAATGGAGATTCGATAAATCAGTGATTGATAGCTGGCTAAAACCTGATTTTCAAAAGAACAAGGCACGTATTCTGGTCATTGATGACGACTCCGTTATAGGGTTACTATTCAAAGAGATCCTGGAGCCACTAGGGCACGTAGTAGTAAGTACTGGTATCAGTAGTGAAGGTATAAATTATGCGGAGCGTTTGACTTTTGACATGGTTTTTCTTGACCTGAAAATGCCTAAAATGGATGGTGCAGAAATTCTGGCTCGCATAAAAAAGGCTAAACCTGATTTACCGGTAACCATCATCACCGGCTATCCCGATAGTGACATAATGGGAAGAGCTCTTGATCAGGGACATTTCGGTATTATGAAAAAGCCTTTCGGTAAGGAAGAAATCCTCAATGCAATACAAATGACCCTTAAAGTCCATAGGCAACGTTAGTAACGCAATTCTAGAATTACATTAGCAAGTTTGGTAATCCTTAAGAGGGAAGATAAATCTTCCCTCTTTTTACTGTCAGAAACTACCGCGCTGGCTTTTATGCCTTACTATGACATTGCAGGATACTTGTTCGCCCAGGGTCGAACTGATTCAAAGGCAGCCGCGGCTTGTAATACTGTAGCTTCATCACCACGCCTGCCAATTATCTGAAGACCAACAGGTAAATTACTTGAGGAAAAGCCACAGGGTACTGTGGCTCCAGGGTTACCGGTTAGATTGAATATGCAGGTGAACGGAAAGAAGGGCCAGTTCATAAAACCTCGGCCAAGTTCACGATTTTGCTGCCCAACAGGGAATGCTGGTATCGCGG
>CAYPSP010000006.1:0-14375 GCA_964413335.1 uncultured Dehalococcoidales bacterium | reverse complement strand
TATCGCGGCCACACTCCATCGCTAGTTTAGTATAGTCCATTATGTCATTGCCATGTTTCTCTAAAACAAATCCAAAAGGAATATAATAGCGTGATGCGAGAGTAACATCCCAGACATCGAAAGGCATGCCTGTAGCAGGCGCTGCTTCTTCTAGCTCGTGGCCCAGTTCTACAAATACATTAGTTGCAGATTCAATCATCGCCCTTACTTCAGCATCTACTTTTATTCCATAATTTAAATCAGGGCTCCAGGCTATTTTCAGTTTCTTGAGTTGGCCATCAAGTATCTTAATGTAATCTGGGGGTGGGGTTTTGATACAGGTATAATCTATTCCATCAGGACCGGCTATAACATTCATCATAAGTGCAGCATCTCTCACATTCCGCGTAATGGGTCCATAACTGGTGACATGTGAAACTCCCCAGGAAGCAACATCTTTGGGTACACGCCCGTAGCCAGGGCACAAGCCAAAGACCCCACAGAATGATGCAGGAATCCGCACGGAGCCGCCACCATCACTTCCCTGTGCCAACGGGCTGATGCCTGCTGCCACGCTAGCCGCAGCTCCACCACTAGAGCCTCCGGAGGTCATTTTCGTATCCCAGGGGTTGCGACAGGCATCGCCAAGTTTGTTCTCTGTAGAACCAGCCATCCCAAACTCCGGTGTATTTGTCTTGCCAATAATTATTGCTCCCGCCGCCTTCAATCGCACTTTCCCCTGCTACAGTAAGATAAGCATTCAATTTCGGGTTTATTTCCTCTATTCTCCTCAGTGTAAGTTCCATTAATTCCACAGGTGATAGTTCCCGGCATCTCATCATCTCAACCAGTTGATAAGCTGGAGTAAAAGCCAATTCCCTGTCACTTGCAATAGCTGTTATCTCTACCTCCTTTTTTCCCAAAATCTCACTATACCATCATTTCATTCAGGCTAAATATATTCCATAGCATATCACTTTAATGTTGTTAAAACAGCAATTTATACGTATTGGGAAGGATAAAACTCAGTACTCTTCCTCTGCTTTACAAGAGGCGATAGAGTATATATTGAACTCACTAAGCGATTAGCATTAGCGCAGCTTTAACAGAAGATTATAAGTAAGGGCCAAACTATTTGGCGGCTGTTACTTTTCCCCTACTGCAGAACCTGATGATTTCAGCGAAGTTGTTAATCCTGTCCAAGTTATTGGTTTCCTGGAAACCGTCATAGGTAAGATTGATCCAGGGCTTACCATATAAGTCACTGAATCTTCCTGACATAGCAGCAACAATCCCCCCTGGCATGCAACCATGTGGCATTACTGATATCACTCCAGCAGTTTTAGAATCCTCCATCCACTCAATCCCTGTCCCTATACTAAGCACCGCCTCACTACCACATTTAGTAGAAAGCCACTGTTCCGTTTTCGACAAGACCCCTGCGATAGTAGGTTCTCTTTCTTCTACCAGTTCCTTAAATGCTTTCTCGATGGATTGTTCGTCATGATCCTGCACATATTTCAACACATAGCCGTTTATTAATTTTTTAACGTCTCGATACCTGACAGCATCCTCAATATGTCTGAAAATAATATACTTCAGCCATTCCCCAATGGAAGAAACAATAACCTCCAGACCAGCATTTTCACATACTTTGACCAGGTTTTGGTTGCTGAATTTGTTGGAACGCAGAAATATTTCACCATTTATGCCCACCAGAGGTTTTCTCGGAATCTCAGGATTGATAAGAGCTTTGAAGTCAGCAGATGCCTGGCGCTGTAACTTGGTAAGTGACCCTCTTTTACTGATACGTTCCGCAAATTTTCGATTGTATTCTTCAAATAGTGCCTCAGCTGCTCCTCTCTCTCTCTCATATGGTCGGGAACGCCGGAGCAATTTATACATAAAATCACCGGTAAGCCCAGCCTTCCATGCAAGGCGCATAAAAGGCAGGCCTAGATTTACATCACGATAGGCATTGTTTGAGGTAGCTGTTCTCATTGGAAGGTCGATGCCCAAATCCTTAAGTGTCCTGATTTGTTCTATGGCATATTTACCAAAACGGCAAGGCCCATAAGCTCCAGCCATAAATCCCTCGACGTCTTCAACATTATGGCCATTATCATAGTAATATCTCATAAATCCACCGAGGGTTACACGATAGGGAAGGCATTCAACACCCGAGGTCACCCGGTCGGCATAGAGGAGGTTTTGCTCATTTGCCTCAGGTAGAACTACTGCATTAACTCCGTAAGCCTGCATTGCAGCAGCTATTAATGCAACGTGTTCACTCATATTAGGCAGGATAAATTTCTTGCTGGACTTCTCCAGAGAAGCTACCCCACGATAAATATCTTTATCTGGATTCACATAATTTGGAACGGAATATGCGAATCCTTTAATGGTATCTACATAAGCCTCAATGCGGGTAACAATACCAGCTTCTGCTGCATGCTCATCAATCTCCAGTTGCCCAAAGGGCTTACCCCCCATAATATCTTCCACGATTGGGAGCATGAAAGAGTTTGGCCCGCAACCAAAGTTCGTCAGGGCCAGTCCAAACACCTTTGGGTCTGATACCGTGAGTGCCGCGCCAGCGATGTATTTGCTTTCATAAAACCAATATGGACGATCGGAGTAATCCTGGGGATCTATAGATGCCAGTGGAAGAAAGTCAATAGGTATGGGTACTACCCCCAACTGAGCCATTTTCTCGGCAATCCCAAGATTTGCCCCAGCATCCTGCGACATATACGACCTGGCAAAGAGTACCACTCCCAACTTATCCCCCTGGTGAAGTTCCTCCATGATTTTCTTCCCCAGATTTGCCTGGTCTAGTTCAAATTTTCTTAAAGACTTTATACCAGCCATGGCAGCAACCTTACCCTGCCTCTTGCTGAACCCCATCTTAATGGCAGCTTCTGTTAAATTCTTTATAACATCTTCATCGCCCTGACTAAAATCTATAGTAGGTATCAATAGCCGTTCTTCCAGACCAATTACACTTCGGATAATATAAGGAGACGCCTGAACAAGCGGACAGGAGTACTTCTGATTTTCATCTCCTTTTACCTCCCCCAGTCTGATTGCACTTGGATATAGAATATAATCAGTATTTTCAAGCATCGCAGCATGTCCATGTAGAAGTTTCAGTGGAAAACAACTGTCGGTATAACTCAACTCAAGGGCTTTCTCTACTATCTCCTTGGAGGTCTGAGAGGAAAGTACGCAGCGAACATCAAGTGCATTTAGGAAACCTATGAGCAATGGAGCAAAATCATACATTAAAAGAGCTCGAGGAAGACCAACAGATGGGCCTGTGCCAGAATCTTTCTTATATTCCCGAAAGAGTAATTCCTCACGCTTGTCAAAAAGTGTCCCCTTCTTAGCATGGGTAGCATCGCTGTCATAACGGTCACATCTGCTCCCATAATAGGTAGCTTTTTCTCCAGGCAGCTGCATTCGCGTGATGGTACAATTATTATCACAACCTTTGCAAACAAAGCTTGTAAGAGTACACTTGCTATCAACAACCCTTTGAAAGCCTCTGAACCTCGACTTCTGTCCCCCCATCTGTTCTTTTGCCAGAAGAGCTGCCCCCATGGCACCACTGATTTCTTTATGCTCTGGAACAATTAACTTTCTATCCCCAAGTAGTCCCTGAAAAGCCGAGACAACCGCCCTATTATAAAATACTGCGCCGGTGAGTATAACTTTATCTCCCAACCTCCTGTTACCAACAACCTTGGACAAGTAATTCTTCGCTATAGCGGAGGAAAGGCTGGCAACAATAATCTCCAACGGCATGCCCTGCTGTTGAGCTGAGGCCACTGCCTGTGCCATAAAAGAGGCACAACGTGTTCCCAAGTCAATGGTATAGGGTGCTTTAAATGCCAGATCGGCGAACTCGCCACTGGTTACAGAGATCCCCAGCATCTCCGCCAATTCATCGATAAAGCTACCTGTCCCTGCAGCACAAGCCTTGTTCATCTGGTAGTCAATTACAACACCGTTTCTCTTGATGACAAGCTTCGAATCCTGACCCCCTATCTCAATTATATCCGCCTCAGCATCCAGGTCTTCGGCAGCCCTGCTCTGCGCCGTAATTTCATTCTTAATTAAATCTGCCCCGATAAAACTGCCAACAAGATATCTGCCCGAGCCAGTAATGCCTACTCCTTCTATCCTGATTTTATCTGCCCCATCCTTTAGTAAATTACTGAAGACTTCTTTTATTGCCTCAATTGGCCTGCCTGCAGTCATCAAATAGTTTTTCCCGAGAACTTTCTTACCAGTTTCGTCAAGAATAACTGCCTTGGTGCTGGTAGAGCCAATATCAACCCCCAGGTAGCCTATGGCCTCCCTGTCTATCTTCTGCAGCGACTTACCATCCCTGGCAGAAACAATCTCAAGTTTAGGCAACTGAAAATAACGTTCTCTCTCGTCCTTCTCTGGGAGCAGAGTTACACGCGAGGTCTTATCCATTGAGAGCATCGCTGTGCCCAGGGATTCTATATGTAGATAATTCTCCGGGACTCTCAGCTTAGTCTCATGCCCATTCCTAGCAGAGATAACTCCATTGAGCATCTTTGTTATAGCTAAATTGGCAGCAACGCCACCAACTAAGTAAATCGGTTCCTCAAATGGACCTTTACGAAATGAGACGACCATTCTAGCCACGCTTTCACAAAGGGCACTAAGCATCGTCTCAACCGAGACTCCTTTTTGTTGCAAATGAATGAGGTCAGTTTTAGCGAAGACACTACATCGAGCAGCTATCCGCGGGGGTGTTTCTTCAGACTTCAATGCCAGGCTAGACATATCTTCCATACTGATGCCAAGCCGATATGCCTGTTGCTCCAGAAATCTACCTGTTCCCGCAGCACAAAGTGGATTGGAGGCTACCTTCCATGGCTTTCTTAATCCATCTTCCAACCCAATAATGAGTGATGTCTGCCCGCCAATCTGTATTATGGTTTTAGCATCGGGATGAAAATGAAGAAGCCCGGAGGCAATCGCTAACGAGTCGCTATACTCTGCCCACCCTAGTTCTTTTGAAATAGCCGTCCTACCCGAACCAGATAATCCAGCCCCGACGATCTCCTGTAGGTCGAATCTCTCAGCTAGCCTGGCAATTAACGACTTAACCGATAATCGGGGACCAGAACTTAATTTTTCAGTATCCAGATAGATAATATTACGGTGTTCATCAACTAAAGATAGCTTTGAATTGACAGAACCAACATCAATACCTAAAAAATAACGCATTACAGGTTGCTGATTATAACAAGAAAGAGGCCTATTTAAAAATGCTGTTCTCTCATAAAACCTGTGAGCCTTTGGACTAAACTTTCTTGCATTTGGACTAATATGTCTTATAAAAGAAGTTAACTGCATACCTTAACAATTTTTATAAAAATATAAGTTGCTACTTTTTCGTACGGAAGGTACAATACTATGTATTAACATGTACAAGCTTTCTAACACTCAGTTGTTAACTCCTGCTTTTACGATAAAGGATATTTAAATGGAGATATTAAAAGAAGGTAAAGGTAAACTTGTTGGCTGGCATAATCCAGATGAAGCCAGGAGATGGGTGCAAGAAAACAAGTCACGCGAATTGAAGGACAAGACCATGTCCGTAAAAGAGGCCGTCTCTAAATATGTTAGTGATGGTGATTTCATAGCCAGTGGAGGATTCGGACATACCAGGGTGTCTATGGCTATTATCTACGAGTTAGTCAGGCAGAAGCGCCGTAATCTTACAATGGCTGGTAAAACAGCAGTCCATGACATAGACATCCTGGTAGGAGCAGGTTGTGTAAATAAAGTAGAGGCAGCCTACAGCTTCGGCCATGAGCTCAGAGGTCTATCCCCTGCCTCTCGTAGAAAGGTTGAGAGTGGTCAGTGTAAGGTTATTGCAGAAATCAGCAACGCTGCCTACCAGTGGAGATGGCTGGCTGGCATGATGGGTATCCCTTTCATCCCAAGTCGTAACTTGCTTGGTACAGATACCGGTGCATACAGCTCTTCTATCGTAGTCAAGGACCCTTTCAGTGGAAAGCCCATCAACCTGATTCCAGCTGCCTATCCAGATGCAGTATTCATACATGTCCATCGATGTGATATCTATGGCAACGCCCAGATAGACGGCATTATCATTGAAGACTTTGAACTTTCAAGGTGTGCTAGAAGGTTGATAATTACCACCGAGGAAATAATAGACGATGAGACTATCCGGAAAGAACCCTGGAAAACGAACATCCCTTTCTTTGTGGTAGATGCGGTAGTAAAAGTCCCCTATGGTTCCCATCCCGCTGAGATGCCTGGTCTGTATTGGTTTGACGAGGAGCATATAGCTGAATGGTTAAAAATCTCCAGGACCCAGAAGGGAGTAGAAGAGTATTTTCAGAAATACGTTTTTGGAGTCAGTAACTTCGAACAATACCTGGAACTCTGTGGCGGTGTAAAGAAACTGGATTATCTTAGAAAGAGAGCAGCTTATCAGGAACCAATGACGTCTTTTTCCTATAAATAATGTCCCATGATATATAAATAGCAAGGAGAATCAATCGAGGATATGGTAACTGAAATAAACTACAACATGAAAGAACTGTTAGTATGCAACGGCGCAAGGGTGCTGGAAGATGGAAAAGCCGTTTTTGTTGGCACCGGTCTGCCCATGACAGCCACGATGCTGGCACAGAAAACACATGCACCCCAGTTACTCATTGTATTTGAAGGGGGAAGCCTTGGCCCTATTATGCGCGAGTTGCCCATCTCTGTAGCTGATTCCCGAACCTTCTACAGGGCTATAGCTGCCTCCAGCATGCATGATGTAATGTCGCTTTCACAGGCAGGGTACGTGGACTATGGTTTTCTGGGTGCAGCCCAGATGGATATGTACGGAAACATCAACACCACTGTAATTGGTAACCATGAACTGCCAACGGTCCGCTTGCCGGGCAGTGGTGGCGCAAATGACGTAGGTTCTTTTTCAGACAAGCTTATCTACATCATTGCAAACCAATCAAAGAGAACCTTTGTCAGTAAGGTTGATTTCCTGACTACTCCAGGTTACCTTGACGGACCCGGAGCAAGGGAGAAGGCAGGACTGCCAGAAGGCTCAGGGCCATACAGGGTGATAACGCAGCTTGCAGTCTATGGCTTCGATGAAACCAGCAAAAGACTTAAACTACTCTCGCTACACCCTGGAATAAGCCTGTCCCAGGTACAGGATAATAGTGGCTTTGAGATAATGATGTCAGATAATATTGAAACCAGCTATATACCTACGGAGGAAGACCTCAGGATATTACGCCAGGAAATTGACCCCTCAGGGATGGTACTTGGAAAATAGAGAAAAGAGGAAAGAAGTAGTTGTAGTTAGCGCGGTAAGAACGGCAATTGGCGCCTTTGGGGGTGCACTAAAAGATCAGTCCGCTGTAAAGCTGGGCAGCCTCGCAATCAGAGAAGCTCTACAGAGGGCAGGACTGCGACCGAAACCAGGAAAAGAAATTCTCGGCTATGGACCCGATAACCTCAAGGAAATAACTGCAAAAGAAATAGAGGGAAGATATTGCGACTGGGACTCATCACTGCGTGAGGTACAGATCGACGAACTTATCATGGGGTGTGTTCTACAGGGGGGACAGGGACAAAACGTAGCCAGACAAGCAGCCATCTATGCCGGAGTTCCAAATGAGACTCCCTGCTTTACTGTAAACAAAGTATGTGCTTCAGGACTCAAGTCTATCACCCTGGGAGCCGAGGCGATTATGCTGGGTGAGGCAGAAACAGTAATTGCCGGAGGCATGGAATGCATGAGTAACACCCCCTATGCTCTGCCAAAAGCTCGCTGGGGGTATCGCATGGCAGCCAGTTCCAAAGCAGAGCTGATAGACCTTATGGTATTCGATGGTCTGTGGGAGGTATTTTATGGCTACCACATGGGGAATACCGCAGAGGAAATCGCCCGCCAATACGGGTTCACCCGGGAAGAACAGGATGAAATTGGCTTTCTCAGCCACCAACGCGCCTGCTCAGCTATACGACAGGGTTTATTTCAGAATGAAATTGTGCCGGTTTCCCTGCCCCGAAAAAAAGGCCCTCCTCTTATTTTTAATAAAGATGAGCGCCCTATGGACACTACCATGGAAAAGATGGCTAAATTATCCCCTGCATTTCGTCAGGATGGAACCGTCACTGCCGGCAATTCATCTGGAATCAACGATGCTGCAGCAGCGCTGGTGCTGATGTCCAGGGGAAAAAGTGATGAACTGGGAATTAAACCCATGGCGACCCTTAGAGCCTGGGCATCGGCCGGAACAGCCCCTAACTATATGGGGTTAGGGCCGATACCTGCGGTACGAAAACTGTATCAGAAGACAAGTCTTAAAAATTCTGATTTTGACCTTATCGAACTAAACGAGGCATTTGCCGCCCAGACATTAGGGTGTATGAAGGAGCTAGGCTGGAACTTCACTCAAATCAATCCTCATGGCAGTGGGATATCCATGGGGCACCCCATCGGCTGTACAGGAGCCCGTATAGCAGTCACTATGCTACACGACATGGTGAACAGAAAACTGCACAGGGGGCTAGAAACCATGTGTATAGGTGGAGGTATGGGAATGGCAGCTATATGGGAAAGAGCCGACTAATAATAATGGAGTAACAATATATGTATGCGGAACTATTCAAACTATTTCTGGATAGTGACAATACGCTCAATGTATATAAGGAAGATAAACTGATATTTATATCTACTAAAGACAGGCTGCTTCCACTAATGGACTACGTTGACGAGTATGCAAATAAGCACAGACAGATAGTAGTATTCGACAAGCTAACTGGAAATGCTGCTGCGCTGCTCTGCATTAAAGCACATTGCCGGGAGGTATATAGTCCCTTAGGCAGCCAGCTGGCAGAGAAGACGTTGAATAGATATGGAATTGCCTACCATTTCAACAAGATTGTCCCCTTTATCCAGCAGGCAAATAGAAAAGATATGTGCCCTATGGAGAAGTTATCAATCGGGAAAGAACCTGAAGAATTCTACCAGGCACTTAAAGCCAGGATAGAAAACCAACCATAAAAATTTAAGTCGGCCAAAAAGGAGCCCTGATGGAAAAAATAAGACTGGGCAAAACCGATATGATGGTAACAAAGCTGGGATTTGGCGGTATTCCAATACAGAGGATTGCCGAAGATAAAGCAATAGCTGTGGTCACGAGGGTTCTAGAACTGGGAATAACTTTCATCGATACCGCAAATGCCTATACTAATAGCGAAGAGCGTATTAGCAAGGCGATATCGGGGCAAAGAGAAAGGCTCATTATAGCCACCAAGACACAATCTCGAACAGCAGAAGGGGTTGCGGAACACCTGGAGCTAAGCCTCAATCGGCTGGGAACCGATTATATTGACCTATATCAATTTCACAATGTCAGCAATTCAAACACCCTGGAGCAGATTCTTAAACCGGGAGGGCCCATGAGTGTTGTTGAAAAAGAAAAAAGGAAAGGACGAATCAGGCATATCGGTGTTAGTTCACACCAGATAGACACCGCTATAGAAATTGTGAAGTCAGGCCGATTCGAGACCATTATGTTTCCTTTCAATTTCATCAGTGATGAGGCAGCCATTGAATTGATACCACTTGCCAGAAAACATGATGTGGGATTTATTGCCATGAAATCAATGGCTGGAGGGCTGATAGATAACGCCAGTATCGCCTTCAAGTTCTTCTCTAAATTCCCCGATGTGCTTCCAATACCAGGTATAGAGAAAAGCACAGAAATAGAGGAGATAGTCCGGATACTGGAGGCAGGGGAAGAAATGACAGAAGCTGAGAAGCTGGAGATGCAACAAATCAAACAGGAAGTTGGAAGCACCTTCTGCCGTCGCTGTGAATACTGCCAGCCCTGTACTGCAGAAATACCCATATCAACTGTTATGCAATTCGCCAGTATTATGAAACGAATGCCTCCCCAGCGTATATTTACAGGAAGGATTGCTGCCGCTCTTGAAAAAGCAGCCGACTGTGTTGAATGTGGAGATTGCGAGGGACGCTGTCCCTATCATCTTCCAATCATGGAAATGGTAAGGAAAAATGCCAAGTGGTATCAATCAGAAAAGAAAAAACACCCTGCTATTGTATCTTCAGCGTAGAATTATCAAGACTTTTTCTCATGTTAATTGCCCCGTTTACCATAAAATTATTAAAAATAAGTCATAGCTCAGGAGGGTTAGCATTTTAATAGATTTAGTAACAAAGAACAGGAGTTATCGCAGATTCTACCAGGACTTCTCTATAAATATGGACTTACTAAGAGAACTCGTCAACCTGGCACGACTCTCCGCATGTGGAGGCAACTGGCAGCCGTTGAAATACATCCTCTCCTGCAATTATCAGAAAAATGCTGCTATTTTCCAACATCTATCCTGGGCTTCACATTACAAAGATTGGCAAGGACCTGCTGAAGGGGAGAGGCCATCAGCACACATCATCATTTTAGGAGATACGGAAATTCGGCAGAATTTCCTCTGCGATCACGGAATCGCCGCACAAAGTATCCTGCTGGGAGCTACGGAGAAGGGACTGGGCGGCTGTATCCACATATCTGTACACAGAGAAGGGCTTCGCAAATCCCTTGAAATACCACCACGCTATGAAATCCTCTTTGTGTTAAGCTTAGGAAAGCCAAAAGAAAAGGTAGTCATAGAGACCGTCGGAGACGACGGTGATATTAAATACTGGAGAGATAGTGAAAAGGTACATCACCTGCCCAAGCGCAGCTTGGAGGAGATTATCCTGGACTAGCTATCTTGAGGGAGTAAAATTGAAAGAAAATAGTATCCATCCGTGGGAAGCAATTGTGCACATGGTCAAGGCACAAGGAGTTGAATTCATATTTGGTATAGGCGACAACCCCCTGCAATTATATGCGGAACAAGTACCTGGGATAACACCAATAAACCTGAGATACGAAGGTTCCGCACCTTTTATGGCTATGGCTTACTCACGTCTGAGTGGGATGCCTGGCGTATGTAGCGCCAGCACTGGCCCAGGGGTAGCAAACTTGGTTCCCGGAGTTTCAGAGGCCTACTCCGCCTGTTCACCGCTGGTAATGATATGCCCTGCCATCAGTCAGAAGACGGAAGGAATGGGCGAGTTCCAGGAAAACGATCAACTTGGAATGATGAGGCCAATAACTAAATGGTGTGCCAGAATTCCCTATGCGGAACGGATTCCATGGTTTATCCATCGTGCGTTCTCCATTGCAATGAACGGACAGCCAGGTCCCGTTTTTCTCGAACTCCCTCATGATGTTGGTGGAAACATTACCCATGGTTTGAACATAGCTATTGAAGAACCTGAGTATACGCGAGCAAAAAGAATTCGCATGGCAGGCGATCCGAAACTAATTGATAAGTCAATAGAACTTTTATTAAAGACAGAGCAAACAGTGGTTATAGCAGGCAATGGAGTAATGCTTTCGCATGCTTCAGAGGAATTCAAAGAATTTGTTGAGTTGCTGGGTACGCCTTTTATGACCACGCCCGGTGGAAGAGGAATACTGTCTGAGGACCACCCCTTGGCACTCGGCCTAAGTGGCTTATATAGAACTAAAGTTGCGAAAAAAGTCTATTCCAGTGCCACCCTTATTATGACAATTGGTACCAGAAATGAGAGTTTCCAGACCCATGGATGGAAGGATTTCCCAGAAGGAGCTCAGCATATCCAGATTGACATCAGTCCTTTTGAAATCGGCAGAAACTGGATGCCTGATATCGGTATAGTGGGGGACGCTAAAATTGTCCTTCGCCAGTTAGTCGATATTTTAAAGAAGAAGGTGGAGTGGGGCGATGATTTCACAGAAATGCCACGGGTAAAAGAGCTGATGAGCACCAAGGAAGAGTTTGAGAAAGAAGTAGAAACTGAATGTATACGAGAGGTTACTCCCATCCCAGCGAAGAGCATATTATATGCGTTGAATAACATCTTTGGAAAAAATACAATCCTTGTTAATGAAAATGGCTCTCAGGACACCTGGTCCTATTGTTTTCCATATTACAAAATTCAAGAAGGATCAGAGTGCATACCGGTAGCCGAACAAACATGCATGGGTATGGGTGTAGTCGGAGCAGTTGCTGCCAAATTAACCAGGCCAGAGAAAAAAGTGGTATGTGTCACCGGGGATGGAGCCTTTCAGATGTATATGAAAGAGTTACCCACGGCCGCACAATATAAGGCAGGTTGCACCTGGGTGGTATTGAATAACTCCGCCTTTGGATGGCCAAAACACCTCCAGATGGAAGCACTCGGATGGAATACCAGCACGTTTCAGGTACAGCCCGATTTTGTAAAGTGGGCAGAGGCCTGTAGCTGCCATGGAATTAAAATAGAGAAACCATCAGAGATAAAACCAGCACTGAGAGAGGCTCTTAGGGTTAACAAGGAAGGAATCCCTATGGTACTGGATTTTTCTACGGGTATTGACATGTCTCATTTTGAGCGTGCAAAGTAATAACGCTTCTGGTAACATAGGATTTACCCTTGATATCATGAAGCATAGAATATAGTATTTTAAACAGCGAATGGAATCCCTGACTGGAGGGTAAACATGACAACTGTCTTTTCTTATTATGGTATTTCCTTTTTTCAAATTGAGGCACAGGATAAAAAAATACTTGTAGACCCCTGTATTACTTCCAATCGCCTCTGTCCTGTCAAGGTGGAAGACATTACTGAGACAGACATCATTCTAGTTACTCATGGAGCCCCTGATCATATGGGCAATGCTATCGAGATTCAAAAACGCAGCAATGCCATATTGATATCCGACCCTGCAGTAATAACGCACGCTATCAGCTCCGGAGTGAAGGAAGAGAAAACCATCAAGCTATTATGGGGCGACCTTATAGAGATTGAGGGTATCAAGATACTGGGGGTTGAATGCCGACATATATCCTTCTTCAAATCAGAAGGAAGATACCTCTCAGGTATGCCTCTCAGCTTTATTCTCTATACCGAAGAAGGAACGGGTATCTATAACGTAGGAGATTCTGCCCTGTTCAGCGATATGAGGCTCATTGGCGAGCTTTACAAGCCAAATATTGCCCTTGTTCCTATAGGGGGAAAACCTGAACTGACAGGGGGATGGGCTCACATGAGACCTCGCGAAGCAGCTCTTTGCGTTAAATGGGTGGCTCCGGAGATCGCTATACCGGTGCACTACGATCCTGCCACTGATGAATCAAGTCAATTTAAAAACGAAGTAGGCAAGCTCTCTTCGAGTACCAAAATCGTGGCTTTACAACCGGGAGAAACCTTCTCTTTCACACCACATAAATAAGAAATGAAATCGAACTGGTATCAGCATTTCTTTTATGGCGTTGTTTTAGATTACTGGCGTAAACTCAATCCGCCAGAACAGACACGGCAAGAAGCGGATTTTATAGCAGATATTTTCCCCCTGAGTAAAAAACCACATTTACTCGATGTCCCCTGCGGCAACGGACGCCATTCGCTAGAGTTGGCCTCCATGGGCTACAGTATGGTAGGTATTGACCTGTCTGAGGATTTCATCAGGGAAGCACGGAAACAAACTGAGGATTCTTCCCTCTCCGTGGAATGGATAGCAGATGACATGCGGCACATCTCCTGGGAGGGAATCTTTGATGGTGCCTTTTGCTTCGGAAACAGCTTTGGATACCTGAGTCATGTGGATACTATTGATTTTATGGCAGCCCTTTCACGTGCAATTAAGCCTGAAGGCTATTTTGTCCTGGATACCAGCATGGTCGCTGAATCAATACTGTTCAACCTGGAAGAACACGACTGGGAACAGGCAGATGATATATATCTGCTCATGGAGCACCATTATGACAGTGAAAAAAGTTGTCTACAGACGGAGTATCTCTTTATGCAGGATGGGAAGTTTGACACCCGGTCTTCCTGGCACCTTATATATACCGTAGCTGAAATCAGGCGTCTGCTGGAGCAAGTCGGTCTATCCACTACTGCCCTGTACGGGTCACTGAACAAAGAGCCATTTGAATTGGGCTCTTCCCATCTTCTACTGGTAGCAAAGAAAATCAGGTAGTTTCTCTCCTGTAGAAAACCCTTCCGACAGCGCTACCCAGCCCTCTACAACGATATACCTCAATTACAGGATGGGGCACAGGACATTTTTTATTCATGACCAGTCTTTTTGCTATGTTTGAGTTAAGTCAACTCTGTCCTTACTTGCCGGGTGACTTAGTTTCCGTAACGCAATATAGACTATGCTCTTCCCTTGCTGCCTTCATGCACAAATTACAGGAAATACAGGTAGCTTTACGCAGATCCCCAGCCTGCCAGCGATTAATTAACCCCGGCTCCCTGATGA
>CAYPSP010000005.1:0-19720 GCA_964413335.1 uncultured Dehalococcoidales bacterium | reverse complement strand
AGCCTGATAATTTCTTCCCTGTCCGTCCTCAACATGTTTGTCAATAAAGTTAATCGTTTCTGCACTGCTGTTTTCCAGGGTTATCTCTGCAATATAGATGTCGAAAATCATGTCTTCATCAACGTAATTGTTCCTGAGGTAGTATACGTCAGAGATGGTAAATTTAAGGGTTTGCCCGTTACAGCCGCTGATTAAAAGCGATATACTAATTAAAAACACCAGCGCACATAAAAACAGTCTAGTTTTAATATTCATTACTGAGTAATTATTTCTTTCATGTCTTTAAGCTGACTAAATACTACTATCAAGATAGTATTGGTATTATCATTGCCTATCGTTGAATATCATATTTGACACCAGTCTCCGTTGATAAATCCTTGAGTTGTTGAATTACTGCTGTATCCAGGGGGATACCATTAGTCGTACGTTCTGCAACAATCTCTTCTTCTAGCCCTCCTGTAACGTATACCTTTTTCACCCCTGGGAGAGGAGGAAGAGATTCGATAGACTCAATTAATTGGTCCATATCATCCTTGAATTCCTGAACAGGCCTGAAACCGGTAATACGGATAGCGCCAAAGAAATGATTTGCCATTGTGCCCAGAGCTGCTCCTGAAAGGGTGGTACAGAGTATGTCCACCAGCACCGAAAGCCCAAATCCTTTATAGCTTCCCAATGCAGGGCTGCCTCCCAGTGGCAGTATACCTCCACGCCATTTGGGGTTGCTGTAATCTACCTTACTCAAATCAGTGATAGCTTTTCCTTCTCCGTCAACCAGCCATCCCTCGGGGATAGGTTTTCCCTGCCTCTTGGCTATCTCTAATTTGCCTCCGGCTACAACACTGGTTGACATATCGAGTACGAAGGGGTGTTTTTTACCTGCGGGCACCGCAACAGCAATAGGATTAAGTCCACCTGCCCTGCCAGTACTTCCGGGCGCTATCATCATTCTGCCTCCTGCAGTCATGGATATCCCTATCATGTCATGTTTCAGTGCCATCATGGCGTAATAAGTGGCGGCACCAAAATGTTTACTATTACGAACTGAGACGAAACCTGTTCCTGTCTTCTCTGCTCGCTTTATGGCTTCTGTCATTGCCTTGTGCCCGTTGACGAAGCCCAGGCTGTTATCTCCATCTATCACCGCAGTAGAAGGGGACAGGTCGAAAAGCTCTATCTTGGGGTTAATTTTGCAGTCTCCTGCTTTCATCCAGTTACAGTATAGCTGTAGATGGGCGATACCATGTGATTCAACTCCTCTCAAGTCGCAGGCTGTCAGCATACTCCCTGTTAACAGAGCATCTTCCTTGGGCATGCCAATTTTCTGCAGTACCTCTTGCGCAAAAATAGTCAGTTTTGCAGGGTCAAATCGTTGTCTCGTTTCTTTTGCCATTTTTTCCTCCTAAGCTAGTTTGTATTTTGACTTTATTTAAGGTTGTCATCCTGCTGATAACTATCATACTCCAGTGTCGGCTTTATCTAATAATTCTGTTCAGCTATTATCTTATACTACTGATATTGTTCAGCCGACAATTTTCTGTTATTAATTAAGACTTCATTAACTGGCCGCCCACTACGTTGAGGCAGATACCGGTTATCCATTCAGCTTCGTCTGATACCAGGAATAAAACAGCATTTGCTATATCTTGTGGCTTGCCACCCGTTGCTTTGCCTTTGCCCCCTCTCCGGTAGGGGATACCATCATACATTGCCTGTTTTTCTTCCTCTGGAATTGTAACGAATCTCTCAGTGTTAGTAGGGCCGGGATTTACTACATTGATATTTATTCCATATTTTGCCATGGATAAAGCCGCTGACCTGCTGAGTCCCTCAATACCTGCCTTGGATGCACAATAGGCCGCTGTGGGGAAGGCACGGCTGGTTTGTCCTGCGAGAGAGCCGAGAGTGATAATCTTTCCATATCGGCGTTCTACCATATTCTTAAGTACGGCTCGCATGCAATAGAATGGCCCAGTGAAGTCTACCGCTATCTGGTCATCCCATTGCTCATCAGTCAGGGTCAGAATATCTTTGTGTACCGAGCCTGTACTGCCAATCTTTGTTGCTGGCGTTCGTCCTCCGGCAGCATTGTTAATCAATATATCTATCTTGCCAAACTCATCAAGAACTTTCTGAACCCCCTGGTTAACCTGTGAGCTTTCTGAAACGTTTACTTTTACTGCTATAGCTCTTCTGCCCAGTTCCCTTATCTCGCTGGCTGTTTGTTCGGCGACATCTAATGTTCTGCCAAATATAGCGATATCAGCGCCCTCTCGAGCCAGAGTCATTGAAATGCTTTTTCCGATTCCTCTGCCACCGCCAGTTACTATTGCCACCTTATCTTTTATTCTAATTTCGCTCTCCTCCTCTTTTTGTATGCTTTGTTCCAGCTGATTTACAGTTCATGCATTTAAGAGAGTAAGTTACGCATATTTTCGCCTTGCTCTTTACAAAACGTGTACTGTGTAACTACGTCGGCCCCAACACAGAAATGACGAACACCCATAGCTATGAACTCCTTTGCCTGCTCGAAAGTGTCTATTTCCACTCTTGGTTGAACGCCTTTTTTCAGGGCTTTCTCTATCATCTCCCTCTCTGAATTTCGAACATCAATATCCATTGTTTTACCAGGTTTCCCCAGGCTGATGGCATAATCGCAGGGGCCGAACTGAACCATGTCAACTCCTTTGACTGATAGTATCTCATCAAGTTGCTCCATAGCGCTTGCTTTTTCAATCATGATGGCGATTACCACATCTCTTTGTGCCTGGGCCCAAGCCTCGTTTCCGCATTCGAGGAGGTATCCCGAGCTGCGGCGCATGGCACAACCATGCAACCCCTTGTCTTCTGGTGTTTCTGGCAATACTGCGCGGATAGACTCTTTGACTTCTTCTGCTGAACGGCAGTCGGCAAAGAGTATATTTTGGATACCAGCGTCAAGGGCCCTGGTGGTAATGAATGTCCTTGGTTCCTGTTCTATTTTCATCATGGAAGACATATTGGGGAATAGTTCAACCGTACGGGCGAAATGTTCCAACTGTGAGAGATCCCAGGCAGCATATTCTCCACATAGTTCGACGTAATCGAATCCACCTGAGAGCCCGGTTACCTCCAGAATTACCGGTGAGGTGCTTATCATATGAGTACCAATGCTCGGTTTTCCAGCATTTAGAAGCTCCCTCAGTTTATTCTTTTTCATTTTCTTCTCCTGCTGATAATTACTTTCCTAACCATTAACTTTGAACCACGTGTTCAACGACATGGTTCATGTCATTCTCATCAATTTAGCCTGGATGGTACCGAGTTGTTGCTATTTAAGGTCGTATTCAATTCCCAGTTCTTCCGATAAGTCCTTGAGGCTCTGTATGACGGAGGTATCCAGAGGGATTCCCTTCTCTTTGCGGTCTGGAACAATAACTTCGCCTTCAAAACCACCGGCCACATATGCTTTCTGGACACCCGGCAGAGTTTGCAGGCTTTCAATTTTCTCTATCATGTTATCCATCTTCTGTTTGAACTGGTCAATGGGTTGGAAGCCATCTATTCGGATAGCCCCGAAGAAGAAGTCTGATGGATTAGTTCCTGGTTCTCTTTCTTTTAACAGGGTGAAATCCAGACCTGCAAGAAGGCAGGTGAGTATGTCTACAAAAATCCCCAGGCCAAAGCCTTTGAAACTACCTAATGCGGGACTTCCACCTAGTGGTAGTAATCCACCTGTTGGCTTACGGAAGTCACACTTGTTGGGGTCAGTTATGGTTTTGCCTTCACTGTCTACTGCCCAACCTTCAGGTATCATTTTGCCCTGTCTTTTCGCAATTTCTACCTTGCCTCCGGCAACTACGGATGTTGCCATGTCCAGGACAAAGGGAGGCTTCTTTCCTGCAGGAATAGCCACTGCGAGTGGATTAGTTCCTATTACAGGCACGGCTGTCCCAGGGACTACCACGGCAGGCAGTGTAGAGGTCATGGCAAGTCCAATCATATCCTGTTTCATAGCCATCATTGAGTAGTAAGAAGTGGCTCCGAAGTGGGTACTGTTAGTTACATTTACGAAACCAGATCCGTACTTTTTAGCCATTTCTATCGCTTCCGCCATAGCATAGTGACCAACGACGAAACCCAATCCTTTTTCTCCATTCAAGGTGGCAGTTGTTGCGGTGTGACTGACCATGTTTAGTTTTGGGGTTGGGTTTATAAGTCCATCCTTTATCCATTTACAGTAGAATGGCCCCAGGTGCGCTACTCCATGTGACTCGACTCCCCTCAGGTCACAGGCTACCAGCATTTCTGCTGTTGTATCAGCGTCTTTCTTTGGTACTCCAAGTTTCTGAAATGCTTTGCTTGAGAAAACCCGTAGTTTCTCAGCGTTAAACCGTTCTCTTGTATCTGTTACCATTTATTTCCTCCTTGTTTATTTTCTTATTAATTATATCACGCTACCAACTTCGTTAATGTATACAATTAACGAAAGCAAAGCCCTCACCATGCTGGCATTGTGAGGGCTTTGCTCTACTTTCTTATCTGTAGTTTTCACATCACAAGGCGTAAACGTACTATATAGATTGTTAAGCACTCTATTCTCGAGAATAACTACAATCGCCAGCTTTATTAATCCTATTTTTTCTTTTTGTCGCTACCGTATGAATGTCAACCAAAGATTGCCTTTATCTCGGCAGCCGTTTTCGCTTTGGACAATGCTGACATACGGTCTTCTTCTTCCTTCTGTAACGCTTCCAGGTTTGTTACTACTTGTTGTAATTTGTCTGCAGGGAACTTGCACGAGCCGTTTTCATCCATGTGAATGATATCACCTGGAGTAACGTCCATACCCCCAACTGAAACAGGAGTATTGATAGCGTGTACTGCCATAGCACCATGTCCTGCAGTGGTGCCGGTTAACATGTATTGAAATTTCATCGGGCGTATCTCATCGATGTCGCGTGAAGGCCCATCCGATATCACCCCAACGCATCCCATGGATTTCAAAGCGGTGGTCATATTGCCTCCAGACAGACCAACTTTACCGGCTATCTCTGCTGGGAATATCTGCTTAATTATGAGAATACTTGGCTTCTTTGATTGCTCCATGGCATCTATGACATCCATGAAGGTTAATCGGGAGAAATTAGGGTCAGGCAGACCAAAAACGCAGGTGACTGCATAGCCTACAGTTCGCCCCATTTCAGGATACATACAACGAATAGACTGGTCTGTGTACCAATTTTGTGTCCAAGGATTATAGAGTCCGAGACATAGTGGGTTTGTGGGATAGGTTGCTACAATATTTGTTACCGACGGGGTATCATGTTCCTTTAGTTTTGCTAACAATTCCTTTTCTGTTGCCATTTGCTTCCTCCTTTTTATTTTTGCATTTCCTTTTTATTGACCCATGCCATCGGTGGTTTCCCTTTAAGTACTCTGACCACTTCATTGGCACATATCCTGGATGGTTTGAGCACTGAAGTCTCGGAGTATGCTCCTATATGTGGAACTACGAAAATGTTATCCAATGTTAGTAGGGGTTCGCCCTGTTTAGGGGGTTCGTCTTCCAGTACATCAAAAGCTGCCCCTGCAAGCTGTTTAGATTTCAGGGCATTGTAAAGAGCTTTCTGGTCTATTAAAGGTCCGCGAGCTGCGTTTACCAGGAAGGCTGTTTTCTTCATCCTTCCGATTGTCTCAACGTTAAAAACATGAAATGTAGATTCCATTAAGGGGGCATGGATAGAAATGACATCAGATGTTTTTAACAGCGTATCGAAATCTACCAGTTCAACTCCTATTTTCTTGGCTTCCTGGCTGGAAAGGTAGGGGTCAGTTGCTATAATTTTAAAACCAAATGGTTGAGCTTTTTTAGCAACGGCACGAGCTATTGCACCAAGGGCAAACAGGCCAAGGGTTTGCCCTCGCAGGGCAAACAGGGGTTTAGCCTCATTTAGTTTCTCTCGCCAACCTCCTTCAATTACTTTCTGATGAAACCAGGCAGCCTTTCGTTCAATACCAAGTATCAGCATCATGGTGATGTCAGATACTTCGTCTACACACCATTCGGCTGCAGGAGAGTTGCTTACATAAATGCCTCTTTTCCCTGCAGCAGCGATATCAATGTTGTCAAACCCCACCGAACCCTGGGCAACAATCTTGCACTTTTCTGCAGCTTCAAGTATTTTATCGGTTATTGGGACTAGACCGCGCACAATAATGGCATTAATATCTCGGGCATCATTGATAATGCTGTTTTCGTCAGTACTGGTGTTCACTATCAGCTCAGCGTCGATTTCGCCGAGAATCTCTCTTTCTGCTTTCGCTTCTGGTGTAATACTACCTAACCGCAATATCTTGTAGTTTGCCATTCATTATCTCCTTTTTAGCCTGCTAAATGCTCATTCAGATATTCCTGAATGAATAATGTACCACTACTATTTGCCGAGCTCTTTACGGTTGATCCAGTTCCTTGCCGATTTTCCTTTAAGTACCGTGACCACTTCTCGAGCTGACCAGCTTCTTGCTCTTTCATATGAACCTTCTGCGTAGCCTGCGCTGTGTGGCAAGATGATTATGTTATCCAGAGTTAAAATTGGATCGTTGGGATTTGGGGGCTCTTCTTCCAAGACGTCCAGCCCTGCTGCTAAAATCTTACCTGATTTTAGGGCATTGTAAAGAGCTTTCTGGTCTATTAGCCCGCCACGGGCTGCGTTAATCAGATAGGCAGTTTTCTTCATTTTGCCAAATGCCTTTTCATCGAACATATGAAAAGTTGATTTCATCAGAGGAGCGTGAATTGAGATAACGTCTGATGTCTTTAATAGTGTGTCGAAATCTACCAGCTCTACCCCTAGTTTACTGGCATCCTGGGCGGAGATATAAGGGTCAGACGCAATTATTTTAAAACCAAATGCGCGGGCTCTTTCAGCAACTGCACGTGCTATTGCTCCAAATGCAACCAACCCAAGTGTTTGCCCTCTTAAGTCGAACATGGGTTTCATTTGGGCTCTTCCTTCCATCCATTTTCCATTTATAACTTTCTGGTTAAGAAAAACAACCCTTCGCTCAACACCTAAAATTAATGCCAGCGTTTGGTCCGCAACTTCCTCCAGACAGAAATCAGTAGCAGCCACATTGGTCACGACTATACCTCTCTTGCTGGCTGCATTTACATCAATATTGTCATAGCCAACGGCAGCTTTTGCTATGATCTTACATTTTGTGGCCTGTGATAATACCTCGTCAGTGACTTTGAACGCACCAGGTATAATGGCATCGGCTTCGCTAATGAGCCCACTGTAGCTTTTCTCGTCTTTCCCATCATTTACAATAAGCTCAGCATCTGCCTCTTTTACAATTTCCCTTTCTATTGTGTCTGACCATATACTACCTATTAGTAGTACTTTGTATTTTGCCATCCGATTCCCCCCTGTTGTTTATTTTTTATTAGCTCTGGTGATTAGTATCTAGCTTTAATTTTATTAATATACTCTACGCCAATCACCTTCCTTTTTCAATAGTTATTACTCATAGTTCCTTTTCTAGGCCTTTAAGATATTCAATAACTTCTTGAGTATCCAGCACATCTCCCCATCTAAGGTCCATGTCCAACAGGGCATATCTGGCCTGTTCAGGGTCTCGAGAGCCGACTGCATCATGTGGAATAATAGTATGAAAACCGCGATGCTGGCTGTCAATAGCAGTACATCGAACACAACAATCAGTGGTACAACCGGTGATAATAAGTGTATCTATTCCATTGCCAATTAGAATCTCAGTTAAAGGGGTGCCCCAGAAGGCGGAGGAATTTTTCTTTTTTATCAGTGGTTCATCTGGCTGTCGTTCAAGTCGTGGGTCAAGGGCGTCCCATTTTGAACCTTCAATGCATATTTCCTTGAGTCCCGGCATTTTCTTTATCTGTATCGGCGATACATCTGTCAATGAGGAGTTATAGGAAAAACAGCTAAAAATAATGGGAGGTTTTACTTCCATTGACCGGGCTACCCGAAGTAGTTTAACTGTATTCTCCACTGCTTCATCTAAGTCGGCGCCCATTGGAGTTTCTCCGTTATTGTCTGTCCATGCAAGACCGAAGTCTTTCACTTCTATCGCCGGTGTTTTCCCTTAGCCACTGCGTTCTCCATATCCACGTTTCTCCTGAAAATCCTTCATCTCAGGATAGCGCTCTAACCATCTTGTCATAATTATTTCTCCTGGCTTATTTTATGGGGAAGACAGGGATATTCCTTTCCTTGAGATACTGCTTTGCCTGAGGTATGGAAATTTCTCCGAAGTGAAAAATAGAAGCAGCCAGTATCGCTGATGCTTTACCGATAGTTACCGCTTCATAAAGATGTTCCAGTTTTCCTGCTCCTCCTGAAGCGGTGACTGGAATCCCAACCGATTCGGCTACCGCACTGGTCATTTCAAGGTCATAGCCATTCTTTGTCCCATCAGCGTCTTTGCTTGTAAGTAGAATTTCTCCAGCTCCCAGTTTTTCAACCTGCCTGGCCCAGTCAACGATGTTCATTCCTGTAGCCTCGTTGCCTCCCTTCACCACTACCTCTAATCTTGGAATGTGGTCTCCTGGTTGATTCTTTCGTCCATCGATGGCAACAACCAGTCTGTTTCTTCCAAGCTCGCTTGCAGCCTGACTTATGAGTTTGGGGTTCTCCACCGCAGCGGTATTTATTGAAACTTTGTCTACACCAATACTGAGTAGTGCCTTCATATCTTCGATATTTCTAATGCCTCCGCCCACTGTGAAAGGAACGGTGACCTTGTTAGCGACTCTCTTCACCCAGTCAAGCCTTGTTCCCCTGTTCTCTATAGTGGCAGCAATGTCAAGGAAAACCAATTCATCAGCGCCCTCGAGACAATATGCAGTTGCTGCCTCTACAGGGTCTCGTGCGTCCCTGAGGTTTACAAAACGTACTCCTTTTACAACCCTGCCGTCTTTAATATCAAGGCAGGGGATTATCTTTATCTGGTTCATTTGATATTGTTGCTCCTTCTTTACTTTTCTAAATCCATGTTCATTTTGTTATGGTTCAACTTCAATATGATATTGAACTAACAACCACTATGGCGTTATACATTAAATAGGAAGTTGATTATGTCTCCATCCTGAACAATGTAATTTTTGCCTTCTGTTCTCAATACCCCTTTTTTTCTGGCTTCGCTCATGTTTCCGCAATGTTTGAAATCGGTATAACTTATCACTTCAGCTCGGATAAAGCCTCGCTCTATATCAGAATGTATTTTACTTGCGGCTTGTGGGGCAGTGCTGTTACTGGGAATGGTCCATGCTTT
Source organism: uncultured Dehalococcoidales bacterium (assembly GCA_964413335.1). Classification (GTDB taxonomy): domain Bacteria; phylum Chloroflexota; class Dehalococcoidia; order GIF9; family AB-539-J10; genus JAUUZT01. The sequence goes on along the minus strand of CAYPSP010000005.1, from coordinate 10,426 downwards.
TACTTCATCTGCCCCTGTGGTAAAGAAAGAGTAAAGCCCCAGAAGGCTATAGGAACTCTTAATGACCCTGTTCAGGGCTGGCTCAGTTAGACCCATAGTATCGCGGAATTCTTTGGCGCTGGAATCATCAAGCTGACTTAATTCCATCTCCAGTTTGCCACAGATGGCTACTACTGCGAATTGATGATGAGATTCCTTTAGCTCGTTTTCGAGTATTGCAGCCTGTGCCAGTTGACTTTCTCCGATATTCAGGATAATCATCATTGGTTTTACAGTGAGAAACTGGTAATGTTGTATAGTATTGAGTTGATGCTGATCGAAGCTCTGCTGTCTTATTGGGATGTCATTTTCCAAATCTTTCTTGATTCTGTTTAGTAAGCTTTGTTCTTTTAAATACGAATCCCGCTCTGTTACCTTGGCCTTTTTTAGTGAGGAGTCTAATTTGTTAAGTCTTCTTTCAATGATGGCAAGGTCCGAAAAGGCAAGCTCCAGGTCCATTGTGCTAATATCTCTCTCTGCATCTATATTGCCTTCAGCATGAATAATATTTTTATCCTCAAAGGTCCGCACTACCTGCAACAGAGCATCGGCAGTAGTAAGGTAATTAAGGACTTCTCCTGTTATTTCTCCTTTATTGCTGACAGCCTTAAGTGAAGCACCAATATCGACGTAATTTACTTCAGCGGGAGTTGATTTTTTAGGATGGAATGTTTCAGTTAAATCAAGAAGACGAGGGTCAGGCACTTTGGCAATACCAATGTTTGGATGTAGGGAGGAAGAATAAGCAGTGACCTCTGCATTGCCTTTTGTCAGGGTATTAAATATGGTTGTTTTGCCGCCTTTTGCCAGTCCAATAATAGCGACTTTCATATCCCTAGTTTACCATATTTTTTATCCTGAGCTCACATATGCTGGGCCTGCTCTATGTTAAAATAAGCTGCGATGTTCTACATTTTGTATGGGTTAGACGATTTTTCACTGAGCCAGTATATTAATAAGATAAAAGATGGGTTGGGTGACCTCGAGATGCTGAAAGTTAATACCAGCAGGCTGGATGGTGGAAAGTTAACCGAGAATGAATTAAAAAATAACTGCTATGCTATGCCTTTTTTGTCATCTTCCCGAATTGTTATAGTTGACGGGCTGTTAGGGCAGTTTGAGTACAGACGAGGAAAACAACAGCCTGTCAACACTGGTATTGTCAAAGCAGGGAAAAAACTGAAAGAGTGGCATAATCTGGCGGGGATTATTCGAGAAATGCCGCAGAGCACCGTGCTGATACTGGTTGATGCTGGTATAAAGGGCACGAATCCAATACTAAAAAAGCTTGAGCCATTGGTGAAGGAACTTAAATCATTGGCAGAAGTAAGGGTATTTTCTTCACTTAAGGGGCGAGATTTGAGAACCTGGGTAAAACGACGGGCATCTGAGGAATCTGCGGAAATATCCGACAAAGCAATAATGTTGTTGATTGAACTTATTGGCAGTAATCTATGGAGCATGAATAATGAAATATTGAAGTTATCGCTCTATGTACAGGGACGTACTATCAACGAGAGAGATGTAGCGGATTTGGCAGAGTATAGTCGGGAGACAAACATCTTTCTATTGGTAGATGCCATTGTTGAAGGTAAGAGTAACGTAGCACAACGGATGCTTTATCATATGTATCAGTCAGGATCTTCTCCTTCTTATATCTTATCCATGATAAATCGGCAGTTTCGTCTGATAGCGCAAGCCTTGGAACTAGACCCTGGTTTATCAGGATGGCAAATACAGACCAAACTGGGAGTGTCTGGTTATCCACTGGAGAAGACACTTAAACAGGCAAAATCGTATAATATGAGACGGGTCAGCAGAGCTTATGCAGAGTTGATAAGAACAGATATTGCCATTAAAAGTGGGGAGTATCTTGATAGTCAGTCAGCCCTTGAATTTATGATTTTAAGTATGGGCGGAGCTGATTAATGATGATGTGGTATAAGCTATATATAAACTGTAGCAGATTGCTTCCCTATGGCTCCTGTGCTACTATGCTGCAATTCATTTTCGAACAACGGCTATTTTATTATCCTGTAAAACCAGAAGAGGTGGTATATCAGTGAACGGTGACGAACTCAGGAAACTTTTCTTGAAATTCTTCGAGGAGAGAGACCACAAAGTTATATCCAGTGCTTCTCTGGTTCCTCACGGTGACCCTACATTATTGTTAACCTCTGCTGGTATGGCACAGTTTAAAGCTTATTATCTGGGCATGGAGAAGCCTCCACACCCGAAACTGACTTCATGCCAGAAATGCTTCCGTACTACCGATATAGAGATTGTTGGGGATTCACAGCACCTTACCTTCTTCGAGATGCTGGGAAATTTCAGCATCGGCGACTATTTTAAGAAGGAAGCTATTGCATGGGCATGGGAATTTGTCACTAAATATCTGAAAATGCCAGAGGAGCGTTTATGGGTGACGCTTTACATGGATGATGATGAGGCAGAGGACTATTGGAAGGAAGCAGGTGTTCCTGCCGAAAGGATATTGCGATTTGGGGAAGAACACAATTTCTGGGGACCTGCAGGTAACTCGGGTCCCTGCGGGCCATGCAGTGAAATACATTATGATTTAGGTAAAGAAATTGGCTGTGGCAGACCAGAATGTGGGCCCAATTGCGACTGTGGCCGTTTTTGCGAAATCTGGAACCTTGTTTTTACTCAATATAACCAGGATGTCGATGGAAAGCGCAGCCCTCTGGCTAAGCCAAATATAGATACGGGAATGGGCCTGGAAAGGGTTGCTATGGTTATGCAGGGCAAATATTCAGTTTATGAAACAGATCTTTTCCTGCCGATTATTGAGCGTGTTTGCCACATATCTGGTAAAAAATATGCTGATAATGATGATGATGATCGTGCCATAAGGGTTGTTGCTGAACATAGCAGAAGCATTGCTTTTCTTATCGGCGATGGAGTTTTGCCCTCTAATGAGGGAAGGGGATATGTTTTACGACGGATATTACGCCGAGCCTCTCTTTTTGGCAGGCGATTGGGGTTATCGGAACCTTTCCTCGTAGAAATTGTTCAGATAACTATTAATACTATGGGTCACATATATCCTGAACTGATAGCCAATCAAGCCTTGATTACCGAAGTGGTCAGAGTGGAGGAGGAGAAGTTTATAGCTACATTAGAGATGGGTCTTGGTATGGTGGAGAATCTCATTGAAGAAGCACTGGCAGATGGCAAGAAATATCTTTCAGGGGAGCGGGTGTTCAGACTTTATGATACCTATGGCTTTCCGAAGGAGTTAACAGAGGAGCTTGCCAGGGAGAAGGGATTATCTGTGGACAGCGAAAGTTTCAAGGTAGAGATGGAAAAACAACGGGAAAGAGCCAGGGGTAGTAACCGCTTTTCTTACGATGAGGCAATTGACAGGGGGAGTAAAAATATTTTACCTGTGGAGTTCGTGGGATATGATAACAGTATTTCTCAGGCTATCATATTGGATTTGGCTGTTGATGGGCAGTCCAGGAAAGAGGTTTCTGAAGGCAATGAAGTAGACATAATACTGGACAACACCCCGTTCTATGGGGAGAAGGGGGGCCAGGTTGGAGATACAGGCGAAATCAGTAACAGTCGAGGAAAGATTATTATTACTAACACAACCAGTAGTCAGGGAGACCTTATAATTCACCATGGAAAAATTACTGAAGGAACTATATCTGTTGGTATGGTTGTAGAGGCGAGGATTAATTTAATACGCAGATTGGATATAGCTTGTAACCATAGCGCAACTCATCTTCTTCAGGCTGCGATGAGGCAGATATTAGGAGAGCATATTTCACAGAAAGGTTCAGCAGTAGAACCTGGCAGGTTCAGGTTTGATTTCTCCCAGATGTCTCCTGTGAGCAGGGAAGAGATAACAAACATTCAAAGGTGGGTTAATGAAAAAATAAGACAGGATTTGTTGGTGAAGACCAGTGTTATCTCCTATGACCAGGCAATTGATGAAGGGGCAGTGGCTTTATTTGAGGAGAAATATGGTGATACGGTACGGGTTGTTAAAATGGGAGAACCAGCGATTAGCATGGAATTATGTGGGGGCACCCATGTTAAATCAACGGGACAGATTGGGCTGTTTCTGATAACAGCTGAAAGCAGTATTGGTACTGGACTGTGTCGTATTGAAGCAGTGACTGGCAGGGCAGCGGAATTACTGGTAGAGGAACGATTCTCAGCCTTACATAATATAGCGGGAGATATTGAAACCTCAGTTGAAACTGTTCCAGCCAGAGTAAAGAGCCTTGTTAGTGATATAGAGAAAGAACATAAGCATTCACAGTTATTAGAAAAACAATTGTTACGATATCTGGCAAAATCGCTGTTGACGAAGACCACACAAGCGAATGGGATAACTGTATTGGCGGTTAAGGTGGAATCGCTAAGCACTCCTGCTCTCAGGGAGATGGGAGATATATTGAGAGATAGTCTGGGGAGTGCTGTAATTGTCCTGGCGGTGATTTATCAAAACAAACTAAATTTCTTAGCAATGGTTTCTCCGGACTTGATAACCAGAGGTTTACACGCTGGTAATATCGTTAATCAGGTAGCAAGGGTAACTGGTGGTGGAGGTGGTGGCCAGGCAGGTATGGCACAAGCAGGAGGGAAGGATGCCAGCAAACTTGATGAGGCTTTAAGCATGGTTGGAGAGATTGTAAACAGCCAGCTTGGCTGAGTTCGCTTCGTTGGACCTTCCAAATGTTTAAAAAAACGGAAGGGAAGTTACCAAAAACTATATTATTTGGATTTCTAGCATTTATGGAATGGTTGACAGAAAGAAATGCGTAGTATGGGGTTAGATAAAGGTGACAGAAGGACCGGGGTAGCTATAAGTGACTCGGCTGAAATTATGGCGATTCCATTAACTGTGATTGAGCACAACAACGAGAACGCAACTGTTGCTGACGTTATTAAACTGGCTGAGCAATATGAAATAAAACGTATTGTGATTGGGCTGCCGATTTCCTTAAACGGTACTCTTGGTAAGCAGGCAGAAAAGGTAATTGTTTTCACTGAAAAACTGGCATTGTGTGTAGAACAGAGTGGCCTCGAAAATATTGAAATAAAAACGTGGGATGAACGTTTTACTACTGTGGCTGCCGAGAAATTAATGGTGGAATCAGGAGCAACAAGGAATAAGAGAAAGAAACACCGGGATGCAATGGCAGCTACCTTGATTCTTCAGGGGTTTCTGGATAGCTCAAAAAGTCAACAGTAGAAAATTTTACTCCACCTACATTACAATAGTACCATTTCAGCAGATTGCGAAAAGAATCGAAACCATGTATGGCGCAACGAAAAAAACTCATTAAATAAGCAAGTAATCTGTTTGGAATTGAAAGGAAGCCTGCCATCAGCTATAATTCTGAGGACCGTTGATATAATATACAATAATTTATACAGGGGGGATTATTTTTGCTTAAGAGCCATAGTTGTGGTGAACTGAGAAAAGAGAATGTTGGCCAAGTGGTAACCCTTGCTGGTTGGGTACATCGTCGCCGTGATCATGGAGGCATGGTATTCATTGACCTGCGGGATAGTAAAGGAATTGTTCAGGTTGTATTCAATCCGCAGACGGCGCCTGAGGCTTATCGCATAGCGGGGGAACTCCGTAATGAGTATGTATTGCAGGTAGAAGGCGACGTAATTCTGCGTCCTGAAGGCACAGCGAACCCTAAATTTGACACTGGCGAAATTGAAGTAGCTGCGGAAAAGGCAGCTATCTTTAATAAATCTGAAACACCTCCCTTCTATATTAATGAAGACGTGGAAGTAGAGGAAAGCCTTTGCCTTAAGAACCGCCCTCTGTATCTGCGCAGGACCAGGTTAAGAGATAACATGGTTTTACGCCATAGAATAGTGAAGTTCATCCGTGACTTTCTGGATGAAAGAGATTTTATCGAAGTCGAAACGCCTATTTTAATTAAGAGCACACCAGAGGGAGCCAGAGACTATCTTGTGCCCAGTCGAATTAATCCTGGTAAGTTCTATGCGCTTCCGCAATCCCCTCAACAGCTTAAACAGCTTCTCATGATTGCTGGCCTTGAGAGGTATTTTCAGATAGCCAGGTGCTTCCGTGATGAAGACCTGAGGGCTGATCGTCAGCCAGAGTTTACTCAGCTTGACCTGGAACAGAGTTTTGTAGAGGAAGAGGATATTTTAGGTCTTATTGAAGGGATGTTTTCTTCACTTGTGGAAACTGTCAGTCCACAGCATAAGTTTATTAAGCCTTTCCCCCGTCTAACCTATAAGGAAGCGATGGATCATTATGGCACAGACAAGCCAGATTTACGCTTCGGCATGGAAATTAAAGATGTAACTGATATTGCTGCTCAAACAGATTTTGCCATATTTCGCTCTGCCATAGATAGTGGAGCTAGTGTAAAAGGTATTTGTGTTCCTGGCTGTGCTACTTATAGCAGAAATCAGTTGAATGTATTGATTGAAATGGCGAAAGGTAGCGGAGCCGCAGGCCTGGTGACCGTCGCGCTGACAGGTGAATCTGTATCAATGGAGAATGTTAAATCAGCCATTGCGAAGCATTTGTCACTGGAGCAGTTGGAGGAGATGATTACTCGTTTTGAGGCCGTTCCTGGAGATTTGTTACTTCTTGTTGCTGATAGACCTGTGGTGCTCAACAGGACCCTGTCTGAAATGCGCTGTGAGATGGCATCTAGATTGAAACTTGCCGACGATAACTTACTGGCTTTTTGCTTCATCGTTGATTTTCCACTGCTGGAATGGAGTGAGGAAAGCAATCGTTGGGAAAGCACGCACCACCTGTTTACTGCTCCCTGTGAGCGGGATACTGAACTTCTTGATAGTGAACCAGGCAAGGTGCAAGGTCGCCACTATGACCTTGTTTGCAATGGTAGTGAGTTGGGTAGTGGGAGCATAAGGATTCATAAACGGCTGATTCAGGAGAAGGTGCTCAAGCTTCTTGGCTATAGTCAGGAGAAAATGACCAGCCGCTTCGGTCACTTTCTCAGGGCGCTGGAATTTGGAGCACCTCCACATGGAGGTATTGCTATCGGCATCGACCGCGTGGTGATGTTGTTTGCTGGGGAGAAAAGCATCAGGGAAGTTATTGCCTTTCCTAAAAACCAGAATGCTGTTGACCTTATGTTCGATACACCCTCTAAAGTTGAGAAGCAACAGCTTGATGATTTAAATCTTAAATTGAAACAAGAAGTTATTGACATATAATGGTAGTATCATTAAAACAACTTTTTGCTCTGTGTAAAGAAAAACAATATAAAATTATTACCTGGTAGAGGTGTAAATTATGAAAGTTACCACTGAAAATATGGAGAATGCGCAGATAGCGCTCAACATAGAGGCTGAGGCGGATGAAATGGATAAGTCCCTGGATGAGGCTTATCACCGTTTGGTTTCACGGATTTCTGTGCCTGGGTTCCGCAAGGGTAAGACCCCGAGAGCTATACTTGAGCAGCGCATTGGCAGAGGAGCTCTGCTGGAGGAGGCCCTGGAGTACTTGATTCCGCAGCTTTTCAGAGAAGCGATTGATTCACAAGAAATTAACCCCATTGCTGAACCACGGATGGAGGTTAGTCAGACAGAACCGCTGGTTTTTAAAGCAATTGTTCCTTTGCAGCCCACCATTAAGATTGGGGAGTATAAAAGCATAAGGATAGAGTCTGAGCCAGTTGAAATTGGTGAAGACGAGATTGCTGCGGCATTTCGAGAATTTCAGGAGAGACAGGCGGTGTTAATGCCGGTGGAGCGTCCGGTAGAAATGGGTGATTTAATTACTATCGATATCAACGCTACAATTGATGATAAGCCTTTCCTGGATCATAATGATCTCACCTATGAGGTGGATGATAAGGCGGTTTTCCCATTGCCTGGCTTTGCTGAGGCTCTGGTGGGGATGAAAAAAGATGAGGAGGGGGCGTTCAAAATCAATGTCCCTGATGATTATAGCCTCAAGGAATTTGATGGAAAAGAGTGCTCATTTAAGGTGAAAATCGCCGAAATAAAAGAGAAAAAACTGCCTGAACTTGATGACGAATTTGCCAGGAGCAGTAGTTATAGTGACCTTAGTTCAATGCGGCAGAAATTGATTGAAGGGATGAAGCAGGGAGCTGAGCATGGAAGGCTGTTAGACCTGCAAAATAAGGCACTTGATGTTATTGCAGAAAAAAGTGAGTTTGGGATTCCTCCAATACTGGAGGATAAAGAGATTGAACATTTCGTGTCCGATGAAATGCGGCGCTATGAATTTCGAAAACCTGAGGAATACCTGAAGAGACTTGGTAAAACCGAGGAAGAGATTGTTACAGAACTGCGCCCTGTTGCCAGGAAACGCATTATCAATTCATTGATTCTTGGTGAGTTGACCAGTGCAGAGAAGATTGAGGTTACTGCCGAGGATGTAGATAATCGAATTGAGCAATTACTGGAAACTGTAAAAGATAGAAAAAAAATGCAGGAGTATATGGCTGCGCCTCGAATGCGCAACTCAATTGAGCAATCCATGATTACTGAGAAGACCATTGACAGGTTGGTGAAGATAGTTAGTGGAGACGTGGAGGAGGAAGTAAAGGAAGAGGGAAGCAAGGGAAAAGAAGCTGATACAAAGAAAACACCGGGAAAAAAGTCGCCTGGAAAGAACAAACAGTAAACCCTGAAACAAGCAGGAAGGTAATGAGCAGGAAAGCTCGAAAATGGGCAGGAAAGTTTGAACCAAGCTGGTGAGTAACAGCAGGAAAGCTCGAAAGGGCGCAGCCCTTTCGAAGAGCCCTTTTAAATTCCCTCTTCTGCTAAAGGAGAGGGGGGCAGGGGGTGAGGATAAAAAGGAGGAAATAAAATGGACGAAATATCTCAAGTGATAATTCCTACAGTAACCGAAAAAGACACACGTGGCGAGCGTGCTTTTGATATATATTCTCTGTTGCTGAGAGAGAGAATAATATTTTTAGGGACACCAATAAATGACCAGATAGCCAACCTGATTATTGCCCAACTTCTCTACTTGGAAAGGGAAGATTCAGATAAGGATATCAGTCTTTATGTTCATTGTCCTGGTGGAGTTATCAGCGCTGGCCTTGCTATCTATGATACTATGCAGCTTCTCCGTTGCCCTGTGTCTACCATTTGTGTGGGATTGGCTGCGAGTATGGGTACAGTAATTCTATGTGCCGGGACTAAGGGTAAACGCTATGCATTACCCAATTCGACCATTCATATGCACCAGGCTGTTGGTGGTGCACAGGGACAGGCGGCAGATATTGAGATAGCGGCAAAGGAAATAATGAGAATGCAGGAGATACTGCGAAATATCATTGCCAAGCATACCGGTCAAACAATGGAAAAAATCGCACATGATAGTGACAGGGATTTTTTCCTTGATGCAAAGCAGGCAGTGGAATATGGCTTGATTGATGAGATTCTGACCAAACCAGACAAAGAAAAGAAATAAACACAAGTTCTCGTCATTCCAGCGTCTTTTTGTCATTCTGAGCGGAGCGAAGTATCTCAGCGAACTATACCCCCCTCAGCGGGTTTATAAAGTAGTATTTTGAATTTGTTTAGAGTTTAGTAATTAGGATTTATAGTTTGGTGTTCCTGCACTTCCATTTGACAACCAATCTATATACATATTTAATTAGCTTGTAGTGACATATTTATCTCAGTTTATAGAGGTGGGATCTATTGCTGAATCGTCGGCAGGGTCGGATTTTGGAGGATTGGGTAAAGAGGGACTGATAACAGTAATATTTATTTTAGTCTTATTGTTGGTAGTTTTCATCTGGATAATAAACGGCACCAGAAAACATGATTGATAAATAAAATGGGATAATGAGTCTCTGGGGAATATGTTGTGGAAACTGGTACGATGGTACTATTGAGCAGTGAATTTTAATACAGGAAAAGGAGAAAATTCGCTTAATTCAATATTTTTTGTCACGGAAAGCTGTTTTCCTATTGACAAATGTTAAATACAATTATATGCTGGGTAAAGCCAATAGTTTGGTGTAGTTTTTAGTATGCTTTAGGGTTATTTGTATTATAAGGAGGTAGTGACTATGGAGAAGGCCCGGGAGAAAGATTTCTCGAAGGGTAAAGATGTTAATTCAATTTAGACTGAGAACTGGTACGAGTTTGTATACTTGTACCGTGTATGGTTTGAAAAGGAAAATTTACTCTGCATTTTGGTAGGTCGATGTCAGAATCAGAGTTACACTAATAAAGAATCCAAAAGGAGGAACAAAATAAATGACTAAAACAAAATGGCACTCTAAATTATTTAGTTTGTCGATAGCTTTCGCACTGGTCTTCTCACTGGTGGCAATGGTAGTACCTGTAGCCGTGGCAGACAGTAGCGACGACGACTGGAGTATAGAGGTTACTA
>CAYPSP010000004.1:11042-19818 GCA_964413335.1 uncultured Dehalococcoidales bacterium | reverse complement strand
TCGCTCTTTCTGCAGCCCTTTGAGATAGTCTAAAACCTCCTGAGTGCTTACAACATCTCCAAAGCGAAGATCCATGTCAAGCAACGCATAGGCTGCCTGCTCAGAATCGCGTGACCCTACAGCCTCATGAGGAATTATTGTATGCAATCCCAGGTTCAGGCTGTCGATGGCAGTACAACGGACGCAGGCGTCTGTACTACAGCCCGTAATTATTAAGGTGTCTATGCCATTACCAACCAGTATCTCGGTCAGCGGAGTACCCCAGAAACTTGAAGATTTTTTCTTTCTGATAAGTGTTTCATCTGGTTGCCGTTCCAGGCGAGGATCAAGTTTATCCCATTTAGAGCCTTCTACTGCCACCTCTTTTAAAGCTGGCACCTTTAACAGTTTTACTGGTGACACATCGCTGAATGCGGCATTATATGATATGCAGGTAAATATTATCGGAGGTTTGGGATTCATTTTACGGGCAAGACATAGTATCTTCAGGGTATTCGCTATAGGTTCATCCATATCTGCTCCCATTGGGGATGCCCCCGTTTTATCAGTCCAGGCAAGACTGAAGTCAATTACTATAATTGCAGGGATTTTGCCAAAGCCGCAGCGCCCTCCATATCGCCTTTTCTGGTAGAACTCCTTAATAAGAGGGTATCTATCTATCCATGTGGTCATAATTAGCGACTCCTTCCCATTTGAGTGTCATTACTATTTTATATGCACTATAAATGGGCATACTGGTCTTGTCAAGGAAATTTTTATTGTATTTTTTATGAAATGTCTAGCCAGCAATCTGTTCTAAATGAAAAATGAGCCTGAAGCAAAGGAATTAGGGCTTGTATATTATCTGAGGGAGGGATATAATTCCCCAAAGTTTTTCAGGGAGCATGAAAATATATGATTCGTGGAGGTGACTATGAAATTAGCTACAAGGATGTCTAGATTAGGAACAGAATCTGCCTTTGAGGTTTTAGCGCGCGCCAGAGCGCTTGAGGCAAAGGGGGTTGATGTAGTCCACTTGGAGATTGGGGAGCCTGATTTCGATACTCCCAAGAACATTTGCGATGCAGCCACAGAGGCAATAAAGAAGGGGTATACCCATTATACTACCTCTCAGGGGATACCGGAATTGCGTGTCGAGATAGCCAAACAATTGGGGAGCTCTCGCGGTGTTTCCTTCGACCCTGACCGTATTGTGGTGACCACGGGTGCCAAGCCAATTATGTTTTATAGCATCCTGGCCCTTCTTGGCGAAGGGGATGAGGCTATATATCAAGATCCCCTCTTTCCTATTTATGAGTCGATGATAAATTTCTCAGGTGCTACTGCGGTGCCGATTCCCCTCAGGGAGGAACTTGGCTTTCGTATGGATATAGATGAACTCCGGTCTAAGGTGACCTCGCGCACCAAGCTCATCATAATAAATTCGCCTCAGAATCCCAGTGGAGGAGTTATGGAGGAGGAAGATATACGTGCCCTGGCAGAGATTGCTAGAGAAAATGATATTATCGTCCTGTCTGATGAGATATATGATCATATTATGTATGAAGGCGAGAATTATAGCATTGCCAGCCAGCCGGGGATGCTTGATAGAACGATTTTGTTAAATGGCTTTTCCAAGACTTACGCTATGACTGGTTGGCGTATGGGTTATGGCTTTTTTCCTCCTGATATGGTGGGTCATATTATTCGGTTGGTCACTAACAGTGTTTCCTGTGCCCCTCCTTTCATTCAGCAAGCCTGCTTAGCAGCGCTTACTGGCCCGCAGGATAGCGTGCCTAAAATGGCGGCGGAGTTTAAAAAGAGAAGAGACCTGATAGTAGATGGGCTAAATGAAATCACTGGAATCAGTTGTCATCGACCCAAGGGCGCCTTCTATGTCTTTCCCAATATCAAGAAACTGGGTATGAGTGCTGCTAAGTTCAGCGACTACCTGCTAAACGAAGGTGGCGTGGCTACACTTGCAGGAACAACTTTTGGTGCGAATGGCGAAGGTTATCTCAGATTATCCTATGCTACCTCTCAGGAGAACATCAAGAAGGCTCTGGGGATGATAAAGACGGCGGTTGCCAAGCTATAGAGCCGGCATTTTACTGTTTTCTGCTGTTTTAGTTTCTGGATACCAGTTGTTTAGCCTGCGATGATAGACAGGGGAAAAGGTCTGGTTGCGGATATATACCAATGTCTGCGTACTGAGTTTGGTGATCGGCAATGGTGGCCAGGAGACTCGGCTGAAGAAGTAGTGATTGGGGCCATCCTGACACAGAGCGTTTCCTGGAAAAATGTAGAGGTTGCCATTTCCAGACTCAAGGAAGAAGGCTTACTCTCTCTGCAAGCTATCAACCAGGCTGATGTGTCGGATATTGCTCCTTTAATCAGGTCAACCAGGTTCTACAATGAAAAGGCCAGGAAACTGAAAAACTTCGCTCGCTGGCTGTTTACCAGCTATAATGGAAACTTGGACTCGATGTTTTCGCGAGAGCTGTGGGAACTGAGGAAGGAATTGCTTACAGTGAAGGGGCTTGGAGAGGAAACAGTTGATTCTATACTGCTGTATGCGGGGAACAAGAGAATATTTGTTGTTGATGCGTATACAATGAGGATATTTTCCCGGCTGGGCCTGGCGCAGAAGGAATGGCGATATCAAGACTACCAGGAATTCTTCATGAACTACGTACAACCGAAATTAAAAATATATAATGATTACCACGCCCAGATAGTATGGCTGGGACATTATTATTGTCGAAAAACTGATCCTCTATGTAAGCAATGCCCCCTGCGTGACCTGTGCGAGTTTCCTCGCATGGCCTGATTCTATCGTATTACGTGTTTTGTTGGCTCTTGCTACAGTTTTCCCAGCTCTTCCAGTTGCTTGATTACTCTCAGTGATTCGGCAACTCCTGTAGTGCCGCTCATGGATATCTCTACCGCAAGTGTCTCAAGAATCTCATCAGTGCTGGCACCAGCATTCAGGGCATGCATAACCTGGGACAGGATACAGTTAACACAGCCTGCACGCAGTGCGATAGCCAGTGACAGCAGTCGTTTCACTTTCAGACTCAGTGCTCCATCTTTGTACACCTCATTTCTTACTCCATCCATAGCGGCGTTTACCTCTGGAAATGTATCCTGAAATTTATTTAGGATTCGCAGCCTATCCTCATTGAGTTCTAATTGGTTCTCCATATTATCAATCTCCTTTTACTTTATCAGTACTGAGTGGCGATATTCTATCAGAGTTTTTAGGAGTGTTAAAACGAATATTGAGGTAAATGAATTCAGGAGCAGATTATCATTTAGCCTACTATTTATCACAATAACGCAAAGGGTTACAGAAGTAGTAATGATGATGTTTCAGGCTATAAAGAAGATGCTGGTTTGGTGACCTTATATTTTGGTATAAATTGTTGACATTGTAGAAACGATTGTCCTAGAATTTCTATGGTAAAGGTTATTTTCTGGTAGCATTTGCCAGCACAAATAGGCAGTTAATTTCGGGCAAAATAATTGTTTGACAAGGAGAAAAAAATGAAGGAAAAAGGTATAAACTGTGTAGCAATTGCAGGTGCAGGGCTTATGGGTTTTGGTATTGGGCTGGATTTCGCTCGTTTTGGCTATAAGGTCAATTTATATAACACTACGAAGGCAACTAGCAATCTGGCAATGAAACGCTCTCGTGAGGCACTTGACTTAATGGTGGAGACAGAGTTGATAACAGCGGATGAGGCAGCAGCAGCTTATAAATGTCTGAGTCCTACTACTGATTTGGAGGATGTTGTAAAAGAGGCTGATTTCGTAATAGAGTCGGCTCCGGAGATACTGTCATTGAAACAGGACCTGTTTGCCAGGCTCGATGTGCTCTGTGCTCCTGAAATTATCCTGGCATCGAATACTTCATTGCTCAGGATTACAGATATAGCCCTTAAGTCAGTACACCAGGAACGTATACTAAGAGCTCATTATTTTTCACCGGCACAGTTCATTCCACTGGTTGAGGTTCATGGTGGCGAGAAAACTGATAGAATATTGGTAGATAAAACAGCCCGGATACTGCGAGGCGTGCGTAAGAAGGTAGTAATTTTTGAGTTGGATTTACCGGGGGCTGTTGGGTCTCGAATCCAGGGGGCACAGAATCGGGATATTCAGGCAATGATTGATGAGGGGATATGCGATCCGCATACGATGGATGACATAATAGAATTTGGGTTTGGTCGTCGCCTGGCATTTACTGGTTTTTTCAAGCGACAGGACTTGCTTGGCCTTGACTTTGTACATACCGTATCAACATCAAAAGGACAGAAAGCATGGGGCCCACTTGAAGAGCATGTTAAGCGAGGCGAGTTTGGTATGAAAAGCGGTAAGGGCTTCTACGATTGGCCTGGTGATTCCGCAGAGAAAATGCACAGGAAATTGAATATGGAGCTTATTCGCCTGCTGAAGCAGGATATGAAGGATGGCTCTATCTAAGCTGACAGGTCTCCCTATATAGAGTTTAGACCAATTCCATAGTGGAATATATGAGGGGTTATCATAGGGAAGGTAGCACTTTTATTCTGCTTGCTATGTTATTTTCCTGTAACTTTCTGCCTTCCAGTTTTAATAATGTAATCTTTTTATTCAGTCCGCCGCCGTATCCGGTCAGGCTGCCATCTGTGCCGATGACCCGATGACATGGTACTATTATTGCGATGGGATTGTGGCCGATTGCCTGTCCTGTAGGTCGAGCAGAATTTGGACGGCCTATATCCAGTGCTACCTGTTGGTAGGAACGGGTTTTACCATAGGGAATATGACATAATGCTTTCCATACGGTACATTGGAATGACGTTCCTCTGAGGTCAAGTTTAACAGTGAATTGTCGAAGCTTCGCTTTAAAGTAATCGTCCAGTTCAGCTGCTGCGATGTCATTATAGCCATTACCTTGCTGAATTAGAATGCCCTGTTTTTCCCATTTAGCGATATTGTTTTCTATCTCTTTCTCACTGGAAATACAGACCATACCGCGTCGAGAGCTCACCAGTGTATAAGCTCCGAGGGGACTGTTATAGCTCGCCAGAAAAAACTTCTCCTTCACGAACGTATCTTATGATATAACCTTAAGGGGGTGCAAGTTCAGCAGAATTACCATTGCCTCAAAAAACACAGGGAAAGCGTAAAATTGGCTTCCCACGGCGCAGAACAGCAGAACGAAAGCTCCTGCTACTATCCCCCATCCGTAGAATATCTTTTTCACATTATGTTATTAATCAGTTAGATTGTTCAGGAACACTTGCAGGTGCTTTGCCGGCGAGATACATAGATACTACTGCAGCAAGGCTGATGATAGCAGCGATGAGAAAGGCGAAGGAGTAACTTCCGCTGTTGTCGAAAATCCAGCCGCCGAAGATAGGACCTATCACCATCCCTATAGTTTGCGTAAAAAAAGCCGCTCCATAAATGCTTGCAAAGTGCCTGTGACCAAAACGGTCGGCAAGTATGGCTGGCAGTATAGGTGCCATGCTACCTATATTAAGTCCGGTGAGGCAGGCATAGATATAGAGCATCGCTAAATTAGTGGTTTTCATCAGTATAACAAAGCCGATTACCTGAAGAAGGGTTCCAACCATGAATACGTATCTCTTGTCTATTATATCGCCAAGTTTCCCAAATATCAGCCGTCCAGGGATACTGAAAGCGGCGAGCAAGCCGACAGCCCCCGCAGCATCTCTGCTGTCAATTCCAATATCAACCGCGAAAGCTACCTGGTGTACTATCCCAGTGCCATAAGCGCAGGCCCATAACATCACTGCAATGGCTATGCTCCAGAATACTCTGTCTCTTAATGCCCTGTGTAGCGTAATGCCGCTGGCTAGGGACACCTCCGACTTCGTTTCCTCTATAGTTGCTTTACTTTTCTCGCTCTCTTTTGGAGTTCTCATGACGAAGATGCTTACAGGGATGCCTAGCACTGTTATTATGCCGGCCATAAACAGATAAGTTGTTTGCCATCCATATATAGAGATGAGCCAGCTAGCCAGCGGGGCCATCACCATGCCACCAACACCAATCCCGACAGTGGCTATTCCCAATGCGGTACTGCGTTTTTGGGTAAACCAGCTTTCAACGGCGCTCAGATTTGGTATCAACGCAATACAGGTAGCGCCAACAGCTACGATTAGTCCATAGAAAACATATAATTGCCATAGCTTGTCCATTGTGGAGAGCAGGGAAAAACCGATGCCAGCTATAATGCAACCGGAGAGCATTATAGATTTTATATTTACCTTGCGAAGAAGTCTCCCGATGACCATACCTGTTATACCCGAGATAAACATGCCGAATGAGAGGGCTGCTGCTGTTTCTGCCCTGGCCCAGCCTGTGTCGTTCAATATTGCCTCGAAAAACACGGGGAAGGTATAAAACTGGGTACCTGCAGAGCAGAATAAAAGAATAAACGCTCCTGCAACTACCCACCATCCGTAGTAAGGTTTTTTCATAATAAATAAGTATCTCCTTGAATTAAGTGAAACGTAACAATGTCCTTGCGGGTTGTGAGGTTCAGCTCAGGAAGGAAAACTGCGCAACCTAGCTAACATATACTATTATATAATAGCGCCTCAAGTATGATGCTGCAAGTCTTAGTGTTTTTATCCCCTCGTAGAGGACACAATAGTAGTAATATATATTGACATAACAATAACGAATATCCCTGGTTACCGTGTTTATGAAAGGGTGAAAGTCTCGATGGCGGATGCTGTTATGCTCAGCGAGTTGAAGGTGGAACTGATGGTGTAGCTGGAACCTGCTGTGCACATCCAACCGCCATGCTGCCAAGCAGCAATGTGGCAGTTAGAAGCAGGAGTAGAAACCTCTTCGTTTTAGTTTGCATACCTTTGTTCAGAGAATGATTATGGCCATTCTTCGCTATAGGAACGAATGTTACTGGGCGGAAAGTCCTGATATTGATAGTCCTTGAGTGCTTCCTCGTTAATCTCCAGTCCAAGCCCAGGAGCAGTAGGCAAGGCTATGTATCCATTCTCCACTTTAATAGGATTAACAGATATGGCGTTCCCTGTTGTGGCGAACTGAACGAAATATTCGGTAATCAGGAAGTTGGTCATGGTAGCTGCGGCCTGAATGGTAGCTGCCAGCGCCATGGTAGTACTGTTGTAATTATGAGGTGAAACAGCTACATAATATGGCTCGGCCATGGCGGCTATTTCTTTAAGTTCCAGGATGCCGCCGCAGTTGGCTACATCGGGGTTCAGAATATCGGCGGCCTGTCTCTCCAATACTTCCCGGAAGGCCGATTTAGTGTAAAGTGTTTCACCTGTTACCACCGGTAAATTGATACCCCGTTTTACTTCCGCCAGGGCGGGGACATTGTCCGCGGGAATGGGTTCCTCGTACCAGAATGGATTGAATCGTTCTATTCTTCTGGCTACCCGTGTAGCGTACATGGGAGCCAAACGTCGATGCACTTCGACCAGGACATCAACATCTTGTCCTACTGCCTCTCTTACCAAACCCACATTTCTAACGGCAATATCTTCGTCTTCCTTGCTGATAATTGAACGCCATGGGCCAGGGAAAGGGTCAAACTTGAGAGCGGTGAAGCCTGCTTGCATCGTCTCCTTTGCTCTCCTGACAAGGTCGTCTGTGTCGGTGAGACTGCGATACCAGCCGTTGGCGTATACTCTTATTTTATCCCGGCAGGGACCGCCCAATAGATTGTAAACAGGAGCACCAAGTTTTTTCCCGATGATGTCCCACATGGCTTGCTCAATAGCGCTTATCGCACAAAAGACATCCATAGAGCCTCTTCTGCCTGATAAATCGTCATAGGCAATGTGCGTGAAATGCTTAATATGAAAGGGGCTATTCCCGATGACATAGGCACCTATGCTATCAACTAATTGGGCAATGCTTCTTTCCCTGGTTGGCTGAGTATATGCCTCTCCCCATCCAACAATCCCCTCGTCGGTTTCTACCTTAACCAGCACCCAGTGTTTACGTAACCAGTGTTTGTCCATCTCGGCCAGCTTTTTCGAACTGTATGGACAAACCAGAAAGCTCTTAACATTGTTGATTATCATTTATATCTCCTTATAATAAGTTTATTTGTTAGCTTGTGAATTCCAGATACTGGCATTCACTTCCTGCCCTTTTGTGATGGACTGAAAGGATGCAGGGTCGCAGTCGTAAATACGGCCTGCCTTCTCTGCTGAATCTCCGTAGACCCACAGCATTTTGAACCCTTTACTGTTGCTACAGGACCATGCGTGAGGATAGCCCATGGGGAGGAATACTCCACATCCTGGGTCCGCTCTCCACCAGCGGTCATTAAAAAAGGCATATCCTGGAGCTGCTGAGCTTTTATCGATGATGATTAACTCCCAGGTTGTGTGGTGATGTAGTGGAATGTGCCAGCCAGGTATATAATCGATGACGCCAAAGCTAACCTGCCCTGGTTCGTCTATGTAACAGGTGTTAATTACCTCGCCAACTTGTCCTGCCTCTACCTGCTTTGCTTCGCCAGGGTAGATGATGTATGGTTGCTGGTTCATAGCCCGTCCTTTCTATGGTCTTTATCTTGTTGAAATTGTCTCAGATAGAGAATTTTAGGACAGAATAGAGATATTAGTCAATAGGGTTGGGAGTGCCCCGTTGGGAAAATGCCCTCCGCAGTGTTTGTTTTTTATTATTATAGATGGAAGTAAAAAGGGGTTTGTCCAAAAAACAACCCCTTTTATTGTATTTTTCTGATAACCAGTATAAAACCTGTATGGTAAAAGGTTAT
>CAYPSP010000004.1:0-11032 GCA_964413335.1 uncultured Dehalococcoidales bacterium | reverse complement strand
AGGTAGGCCGTTTATACGAAGCTGAATATCCGTCTGGGGTTATCCACCATCATGGTATGTATCTGTTCCCTGCTGATTCCTTTAGCCAGCATTACTGGGATAACGTTATCCAGGATGTGAGCATAGCCCCAACCCCCATAGGTTCTTCGCTGATGCTTGTTCCAGATATCCTGTGATATAAGTATCTGGTTTATAAATCCTTTATCTATAAGTTCGATTATCTCGTTCAGGCGTGCTGTATCGTTGGGGAAATCTATCACCCTGACTCCCAAGGGATAGTATCCTTCTCGGCCGAACAGGTCATATTCCAGGCAACAACCTGTCTTCGCCAGCTCTATTCGACTTTCTGGTTTGCGCAGAGTTCGGTCAATGTGGTCAATTGTGGTACGGCTGATGTCGGCTCCTAGTTCATCAAGTATTCTGATGATTGTTATCGGAGCTTCCTCGCTTTGTCCAGGGTGCACGTTTAGTGTCGCCCCGGTTATTTTTTGTGCCCGAGCGGCGGCGTGCAGTGATTTCAGTTCGTTGTTTGTTATAGGCCAAGAGGTGCCTATTTCCCCGATTAAGCCTGCATGTATTTCACTATTATCTACGCCTTCTGTGATGTCCCTTACGATTTCCTCTGTGATTTGCTCCTCAGTTTTATCATCCATCTCGGGGCCAAACGAGGCTGCAATATAGTAACCTGACCCCATAATAATATTCAGTCCCGTGGCACGAGAGATACGCGCCAGTGCTCCAGGGTCTCGTCCCAGTCCTATATTGCTCATCTCAACAATTGAGTTTCCTCCAGCTATCTTGAAATGCATTGCTTCCTCGACAGCTTCTTGTTCATTGCGCATCAGTACGTCGTCAAGGTTCTGGTACAGGTGATAACGAATCCACCACAGTGTATCGAGGCTGACCGGAAGGTGTGATATCTCTATATCGCTGGCATTAGTCTTCTCGGTAAACCATGCTGAACCATCACTTACCAGGTGTTCATGTGGGAGAGTGATTCCAAGTTTATCCGGTTCGATTGTTCCCAGGACTGTTTGTATTTTCCCTTTCAGTTTTGTTGTACTCATCCCTTCGCCTCCTGTTTTTTTATTACTAATTGATATCGTTGAATCTATTTCTCACCATTCCAGTTATGAAGGATAGGGGTGGGAAAACAATATATTCATATTCTGTCTTTATGTAGCGGTAGTGCCATCCTGCTCAGGCAACTGAGAGATTTCTGATGGGCGAGTACTGCTTGATGGAGTTTTTTGCTTCTCAAGTGAAGTACCACAATTAGAGCAGAATCGGTTCCCGGGCAAATTCGGGTGGGTACACGCTGCACAGAGCACTGGTCCAGCGTTTTTTTTCTGGCCGAAATAGAGGCTTAGATGAGGCCAGGGAATCTCTATTCCTTCTTCATCAAAGGCTTTCTTAATCCGCTTTCTGAGTTCACCGGTTACCTCCCACTGGGCAAGAGGCTGAGTATCTCCAAGTATTTTAATATCAATACCCGAGTCGCCCAGCTTATTTACCCTTAGTACCTGTGGGGTCTTTAGTATCTTTGCTTTGAAGTACTCATCCTTTGCCAGCGTATCGCAGACTCTATTGATCACTTCTATGACATGATCAAGATTTTCCTGGTATGATACCGAAATATCAAGATTAACACGCGACCACCCTTTCGTATAATTGCTGGAAGTGGTTATTTCTCCATTGGGAATGCTATGAACCAGTCCATCGAGGTCGCGAAGTGTCGTTCTTCTCAGGTTAATGTCTTCAACCTGTCCGGCAATACCGGATATTTTCACGACATCTCCCTTGTTATACTGGTCTTCTAGCAGTATAAATAATCCGTTGATAAAGTCCTTTATCAGGTGCTGGGCACCAAAACCTACAGCAATGCCTACAATTCCAGCGCCTGCCAGGAGGGGGGCGATTGGTATTCCTGCGTCCTCAAGAATACCAAATACGGCGATTGTTATTATAATGGCACCTATGATGCTTCCAAGCATACTGGTTAGCGTCTGGGTTCTTTTAGCTAACTCTGTTTTAGCCTTACGGCCTTTTCCCCTGGCCTTAACTGAGCTCTCTACCGTTCTGGGCAGGATTAGTCTAAATATACGATAAATAATATATGAAACCAGTATGATAACCAGGATATTGATGCCATGCTGAATAAACCATTCTTTTATCACATCTGGCGTGAGCATGTTATGTACTCTTTGCCGTGATAGTATGATTACGCCTGCTGCCATAGATATCAGTAATAAAGAAATTATTTCTAGAAATCTGAAAATGAAAGTGGTGGTTTTTGTTATAATTTTATGTTTTTTAGGGGATATCGCTTTCTCAATACGTATCTGCAGTGGAGTGTGGCTGAAAATGATAAAGGCAAGCGTGATAGTAGTTATAATGAGTATCCAAATACTATTGGAGGTGAACCATTGCAATATACCAGTCATGTATTACACCACATTAGATAATCATAGTATACTATAGCTGTATTGAGAATAGTAAAACCTGTATTTTATTGTTCTATGAACTACCTATCGAATTGGTTCCTCTACTTTATGCTTATGTATAAAGGGCTTATTATTATTTCAATGCTAAAATAACAATAGTGATGGCAAGAGATGAAGCGAATTTGTAAAAAACACGTTGCTAGGTTGACCAGTATTATTGTTAACCCGTTCCTGGTTCATGTTATCCTGACATTGATAATATCATTTAAGAGCACTGATAATACTGCTGAAGGGATTAAGTGGTTTTTAATATCGGTGGCTATCAGCGTAGTTCCAATATTTATCGTTGTGCTCTATCTGGTCAGGCATAACAGGGTTGATAATTTCTTCATCAGGGTACGTGCACAGAGGGATAAAGTATATGCGTTGTCATCAGTACTGATTGGAATCACCTGCGCCGTTTTATTCTTTTTAAAAGCACCGGTGATGTTGGTGGCTGTGTTTGTTGCTATTTTTATAGCAGGCCTGGTATTCGCATGCGTTAATCGCTGGTGGAAGATAAGCATTCATGTCGCCTCTATCGCTGCGGCGGTTACGGTACTGGTTATTATCTATGGGTTGGTTGCTGCATGGACTATTCTGCTGGTTCCCCTAGTTGCCTGGGCCAGAGTAGAAATGGAACATCACTCTTTAACACAGGTACTGGCTGGAGGACTGTTGTCAAGCCTGATTCTATTGCTGGTTTTCCTCTTTTTTAAGCTGATTTAGCTGACAGAGAGGGAGCGTAAATTTCTTTGGGGGTTTTAATAGTAGAAATAAAGTTTATTTTTACTGCCTGGTTTGCTTCATAGAGTTATACAGGCTATTTTTTGTGATTTTGATATAGTATATACTAACGAACGATAGTTTTTTATTTATATGTCAGTGTATATTTGAACAGGCGAATAATAATTGTAATAAAGGAGGGGATATGGCGAAGTTACAGTCAGGGGTAATAGAACATGAGGCAATACGAATGGTTGCGACACTCATAGCATCGAGTGCCAGGACAGCCCCCAAGGCAAGAGGGGCTGATGATATACAAACTATGATAGTTGATGGAGAGGATATTGAAGCTATTGCAGCCGCTATGGAAAAACAGGTGGAGGTGCATGTAGAAAGCTTCAAAAGTACCTTCAATCGGGATGCTCAAAATGTGAGGGAATCGGATTGTGTGGTGCTGATAGGCTGTCAGGGAATGCCCAAGGGGTTTCCTGATTTTTCAGAAATCCCGTTGGACTGTGGTGCCTGTGGATATAAAAGTTGTCAGCAATTGGAGAAGGCCCGAACACGGGAAGGCAATGATTTCAACGGTCCAATATGTGTGATACAGGCCATTGACTTTGGTATAGCCATTGGTTCAGCAGTGAAGATGGCTATGGATCTTAATATAGATAATCGTATCATGTACACCATTGGTGCGGCGGTGAAGCAAATGAAGTTAATGGATTCCGATATCATAATGGGGATTCCTCTTTCTGTAAGTGGTAAAAATCCTTTCTTTGACAGGAAAGGTGGTGGCTCCAGGGCGTTGCACAATAAGTAATTGTTGCAGATGATTTTACAAAGAGAAGGATGGGCGTCGTTAGCCCTTATCTCAGGAAAGATGGCAGTTCATTCAATAGATAGGGAGGGAATAACATATGTTCTATAACAGCCTTTATCAGGACAAGAAAAGTAAGGCTTCTGTAGCAGCCTTGGTAGCTTTGACGCCTTCGGAGTCCCGGCGCTTGTTGGCTAAAGCAGTGGCAGTATTACCAGAGGTAAAGCAAGCCATGGAAAAAGGACTGCTGGTTATCGCTCGTGGTAGCACCAATGCTTTTGTGGCAGAGGAAATCATGGGAATAACTATAGAGAAGAAGGCTGATGAGTATTGTCGTGGCTTTATTGTTGATGGTGAACTGCATGCTAACAGGAAGCCCCATACAGAGCGTAGTATCGGCTATGATTTTGTATTGAGACGTGGCAGGCTGGAAGAGATAGACTTTCAGGAAGTAATGAAAGATTTCACCGCTGATGATGTGTTTATAAAAGGGGCAAATGCTATTGATAATACTGGCGAGGCTGGGGTTCTGGCAGCGGGGACAGCGGCTGGCACCATTGGTAAAGCCATGCCGTCAGTTAGTCTGGTGGCTGCCCATCTCATTGTACCAGTGGGATTGGAAAAGCTGGTTCCCTCGGTGGCTAAAGCGTCCAGAAGCTGTGGTATTTTTCATTTCAAATATAGTACCGGTCTCCCCTGTGCTCTTATCCCTATAATAAATGCTGAAGTGGTCACTGAGATTCAGGCTTTTGAGGTACTGGCTGGTGTTGGTGTCACACATGTTGCCTCAGGAGGAATAGGGGGCTCTGAAGGAACGGTGGTGCTATCCCTGAATGGAAGCGAAACTGCAATCGAGAAGGCTTTTAAACTTGTCAGGGCAATCAAGGGTGAATCAGCAGTTGAGCATCCATCGGGTAAGATTCAGCTTTCTGCCAGTCTGGACTATAATCCGATAGCCCTGCGTAATACCCTTTCCTGATTAGCCAAAATCTCCACGCCAGCGAGGTTATGTTATGGGAAGCAGATTGAGCACGGAGAGTGGGGTACCCTGTGAAATCATGATCTCTTTATCAATTGTTGCCAATCCCTGTTCACGGTGGTTTGTATTTCTTCTATATCCTCATCAGCCAGGTGGGAGAATCTCTTTTGCAGATTGATATATTGCCTGATGGGTAAAAGCTTTGAATGAGGGGCGGGCCTGTTTATAGTGGTTTTAAGACCATCGCTGATTTCGTAAAGAGGGAATACACCGCTTAGAACTGCTTGTCGGCCCAGCTCTATGGTCAGCTTGCTGGGG
Organism: uncultured Dehalococcoidales bacterium; assembly: GCA_964413335.1. Lineage (GTDB taxonomy): Bacteria > Chloroflexota > Dehalococcoidia > GIF9 > AB-539-J10 > JAUUZT01. The sequence continues at coordinate 5,709 of CAYPSP010000004.1, read as the reverse complement.
AAGCCCCAGCCAGGAGGGCAGGGACAAAGCAGGTCAATATATTTCAGGCCTCCTTTGATACGCTTGGCTTTCTTTATTTTCCTTTCCAGGTCTATAGGATAGGATATGCAGGCGGTGGCAGCATAAGGAATACGATGTGCTGCCATTATTTCTACAAGGTTTTTCTTGCTTTGGGCTTTTGGGTTGGGTATTGGAGTGGTAGTGGTCCATGCTCCCCAGGGAGTTGATCCCGACCTCTGGATGCCAGTGTTCATGTAGGCCTCATTATTGAGACAGATATATAACATATCATCTCCTCTTTCGGCAGCCCCAGACAGGGAGGCGAGTCCTATATCATAGGTACTGCCGTCACCGGCACATACCAGCACATTAATTCCTTCAATTTCCATGCTTTCCAGGGCTTTCCTTATGCCAGAGGCGGTTGAGGCAGCAGCTTCGAAGTTGCAGTGTACTGCTGGTATTTTGTATGCGGTATGTGGCCATATTCCGCCTATTACACTACTGCATCCTGCAGGGATAACACAGTAGGTTTTTTCACCCATCGCCCGCAATATATGCCGCCATGCAATTGCTTCTCCACAGCCGGCACAGGCAGAATGCCCCCAATATAAGAACTCATCTTTAGGGAACTGCTTTTTTATTTCGATATCCTGGTAGGGATTTTCCTCAGTTTCGGTCCTCTTAATTTCCTGTGGAAGCCAGAACACAGTTTTTTCCGGACTTTTGTGCTCAAGGGTATGTTTTAGTGCTTCCCTGATGGTATCGACGGTGACATCTACTCCACCCAGCCCTGCCACAAAGCCAAACACTTGTGGTCTTTCCGCGAGCGAAAAAAGGGCTGATTTCAGCTCTTGAAAGAAAATGCCTTCGCTCCCAAGGGAAAGGTTACGGTCGATTACTGCTACTTTCTCCACCCCTTTCAGGGTTTCTCGTAGTTCCTCAGCGGGGAAAGGACGAAATAATCTGAGTTTCAAAAGTCCGATGTCATCTAAGGAGGGATCTTTTTTCAGCAGATGGCGGGCAGTGCCGGTGATAGTACCGGTGGTTACCAGTACGGTTGAAGGATTATTCCAGTGAATTTTTTCAATCAGTCCATAGTTTCGGTTAAAGGCTTTTCCGTATTCTCTGCTAATTTCTCTAACCACATTGCCTGCTTTTTCCATTGCTTGCTGGGCATCAATTTTCATCTGGAAGAAGTCTCGAGGCATGGTGAGACCTCCGAATGTCTGTGGATTCTTAATATCAAACACCTGTATTGGCTTCAATGGAGGCAAGAAGTCATCAACCAAGGCTTGTTCTGGGACTTCGACTGGCTCGCTGGAATGGGAGAGAGTAAAACCCTCGGTTACCACCATTACCGGCAGGCGAATACGAGGATCTTCGGCAATTTTAAAAGCCATTATTACGGTATCCAGGGTTTCCTGTACGTTTTCTGTATAAAGTTGCAGCCAGCCAGTATCTCGTTGTGAGAGGCTATCAAGTTGGTCTGCCCAGATATTCCAGGGGAGACCTATTGTTCGATTTGTATTTACAAATACAATTGGCCTTCTCATGGATGATGCGCAGTGCAGCATTTCATGCATCAGGGCTGTACCATGTGAGGCAGAGGCGGTAAAAACCCTTGCCCCTGCATAGCTGGCGCCGATACAAGCTGCCATGGCAGAATGCTCCGACTCAACCGGGATATATTCTGCGTCTAAAGAGCCGTTTGCACAATATTCAGCCAGTAATTCAGAGATTTTGGATGAAGGAGTGATTTCATATTCAGGTAAGACCTGAGGGCGGGAGAGTAGCGCTCCCCTGGCAGCGGCCTCGTTACCACTCATTAACTCTTTCTGTGCCATTTTTTAGTTCCTTTCCAATGGGTTCATTTTTATCAATTAGCTGGGTTTGTATTCCATCTCCATCGTGATAGCTTTTCTAGGACAAACCTCGACGCAAATACCACAACCCTTACAGTATTCATAGATAATCTTATAATACCCATCGGTATCCAATTCAATAGAGGTTTCAGGGCAAAAAGTCCAGCATAAACTGCATTTATTACATTTCGTTCTATTCATTACAGGCCTCTCAGCCCTCCAGTCCCCTGTTTCATTGTATACAGTGCTTAGGTGGCTGACAGCGATGTACGGTTCGTGTTCTTCCATTTTCATTACTCCTGCGCAGTTACTTTATCATAGGCCTCTTGGGCACTCGCTAAATTTTTCTCGTCTGCTTTGAATTTGTCCCTGATAACAGTAGCTATAGATTCAAAAGGGAATCCTAATACCCCGGCGATTACCCCTATCATAGTTGTATTGACAATCGGGGCACTTAAAGACCCTATCCTATGCCTCATGGCGATTCTGGTGGCATCTACGGTGGTTATTTTAAATGGGCCAAGCTGTTGAAATTCCACGGCTGACTTTGGACTGTTGATAATTAATTGTCCCCCTGGTTTAAGTCCGGAGATGACATTTTTCATCCCGACCGTACTGTCCATCACCACCACTATGTCGGGCTCATAGATTTGCTGTTTCAAGTAGATTATTTCCTCGTCAATTCGCAGAAATACTCTTACAGGTGAACCTCTTCTCTCTGCGCCAAACTCGGGGAAGTAGCTAACATATTTGCCCTCATTGAGCAGTGCCTTGGCAAGCAGTGATCCTCCAAGAACTGTACCCTGTCCCCCTCTTCCGTGAATGCGCATCTCAATCATGAAATTATTATCACTCCTATTTTATCTGCCATTGCTATCATTGGCTGTTCCCTCTAATTTTATTATGATGCAAAGATTATTCAGAAACCAGGAAACCTGTAAATAATTATATACAGTGTATCTATACAACGCCAACGGCTTGCGAAAGCGAGAGTTTATTCCAGTTTATACACCAGTGAATTAGCATTCATGCCTGCACCTATGGAAGCGAATACTACAATATCACCTGATTGCCATTCATGGTCTTTTAGTTTTCCCTTGAGCCACAGGTCAAGTAATGTAGGCAATGTGGCTACCGAACTGTTTCCCAACCAGGAAATAGTCATGGGCATAACGTCATGTGGCACTTTCTTCTGCCCATACAGCTTGTATAGATTTTTTAGAATCGCCCGGTCCATTTTCTCATTTGCCTGGTGGATGAGAACCTTCTTTACGTCGCTTAGCAGCACTCCTGCCTTGTTAAGGCTATCCATTACTACCTTTGGTACGGAGCTCAAAGCATACTCATATACCTTGTGCCCGTCCATCTTGAGAAACAGTTTCGCACCGTTATATTCGCGGTTATATGATTTGTCCATACGCAACAGATAGGCGTGAGCAAAGGTATCGGCGATGGTAGAGTGTGCCATTATTCCAGCAGATGAATGGTTTGTACTACCTTCAAGAATGGTGGCTCCTGCGCCATCTGCGTAGAGCATGCTGTCCCTGTCATGGTTGTCCAGCACACGGGAAAGGGTCTCGGCGCCAATCACCATGGCTCGTTTCGCATCACCGGACTTGAGAAAATAGTCAGCCTGTATCATACCTTGCAGCCAGCCGGGGCAACCAAAAGGGAGGTCATAGGGTATCGTCAGGGGGTTTTTTATCCCCAGTTTCTGTTTGATTCTTGAGGCAAGGCTGGGAACAAGGCCTCCCTGGCGTGCATGTAACCGCGTATCTCCAAAGTTATGGGCGACAATTATGTAGTCAAGGCTCTCTCTATCAACTTTCGAGGAATTGAATGCATCCTCTGCCGCATACGTGGCGATATCAGAAGTAACCAGGTCGTAAGGGGCATATCTTCTTTCAGTAATTCCGGTTATTTTTTTAAAGTCCTTGATGATTTCATCGTTTGGTTTCTCAATAACATTACCGTCATTATCGAGAAAATCGTTATCGAGAAAGTCGTCATTGGTAATTATTATAGTAGGTATATAACAACCTGTTCCGATGATAACCGAACGAATATTCTTATTCAAGATGCCATAAGTTTATAGTAGCGAGGAAATCAGCGCAAATATATATACATTATTATAGCTAAAGTAGCTTATAGTTCACTGTAGTTCCATGAGCATATTCAATTGTAATATACAAATATGGGGAAACTGTAAATGCTATCAGGCTAACATGAAATGCAACAGCTTAATTAGCCAGTCAATCAGCGAGCCATCCAGCCACCGTCGACGTTCACTATGGTGCCATGCAGGTAATCAGACGCTGCAGAGGCAAGAAAGACAGCAGTTCCCTTCAGGTCATCGGGGACACCCCACCTGCCTGCCGGTAGACGGTCAAGGATAGTCTTGCTGCGCACCGGGTCACCCTGCAACGGTGCTGTATTGCGTGTCTCAATATAGCCGGGAGCAATAGCGTTAACGTTTACACCGTGAGCGGCCCATTCATTCGCCAGCGCTTTGGTGAGTTGTCCTATGCCACCTTTGCTGGCTGCATAGCTGGGTACGGTGATTCCCCCTGAATAGGTCAACATTGAGGCGGTGAAGATTATTTTACCTGAACCACGAGCTACCATATCTCTGCCAAACTCGCGACTGAGGATGAAGTGTGAATTGAGGTTAATCTCGATTATGGTGTTCCAGTAATCGTCGGGATATTCCACCGCTGGGCTTCGTAGTACTGTGCCCGCATTGCTGAACAGGATGTCTATGGGAGGATTATCAGCTTTGACTCTATTAATGAAGCGTTTGGTAGCATCCCTTTTACTGAAGTCACACTGGTACCCACGGAAACTACGCCCCAGGGCTTTGATATCCTTCTCAATATCGCTACCAGATTCCTCAAGTGTAAGACTGACTCCGATGATATCAGCACCAGCCTCGGCCAGTGCCATAGTCATAGCTTTTCCAATTCCATGCTTGCAGCCTGTAACTAGGGCTAATTTTCCCTCAAGGCTGAATTTATCCAGTATGCTCATTGTTTCCCTCCTTTTACAATATCGGGAATATGTTGTTGCATAAAAGCTATTGTGGTGTTATTTTCGGTTACGACTCATAAGGGCTGCAAGCTTGATTGCCTCTACCAGGCTCTTTGGGTCGGCAGTGCCTTTGCCTGCCTTGCCGAAGTTGGTACCATGGTCAACTGATGTTCTGATGATGGGCAATCCCAGCGTGACATTTACCCCATCCAATATGCCCAGCATTTTGATGGCAATATGTCCCTGGTCGTGATACATGGCGACATTGGCATCAAACTGCCCCTGCGAAGCCCGATAGAATACAGAGTCAGGGGGATAAGGGCCGGTTACATTAATGCCCTCCTCGCTTGTCTGCTTGATGGCAGGGGAAATTATCTTTTCTTCCTGGTCTCCAAACAAGCCGTGCTCGCCGGCATGTGGGTTCAGTCCCGCCACAGCGATGCGTGGGCTGGAAACCCCCATCTGCCGTGTAGCACTATCGGTGAGACGGATTACAGTAGCTATTCGTTTGGTGGTGATAATCTCGGTAGCTTTGCGCAACGAGACATGTGTGGTTGCATGTGATATGCGTAGTTTGGGAGAAGTGAGCATCATGGCTACATCAGTTGCCTTGCATTTTTCAGCCAAGATCTCGGTGTGCCCATCATAGTGATAGCCACCCATGTTTAACGATTCTTTGTTAATGGCGGAAGTAACTATGGCGTCTACTTCTTTTGCAAGGGCGAGGTCGATTGCCATAGCTATATATTCGAAGGCAGCTTTCCCTGTCATGGCACTTATCGTTGCATATTTCAGCTTGGTGAGATCCAGATTTTTCAGG
>CAYPSP010000003.1:0-20544 GCA_964413335.1 uncultured Dehalococcoidales bacterium | reverse complement strand
CTCATATTGAATATTTCTTTCTGAGGCAAGCCGCTTATCTAGAGCAGTTTTAACAATCCATTTGATGGCCGGGTTAATGCCAGCACAGTCACCTCCGCCAGTGAGTATGCCAATTCTCTGTCTATACATATTAAATCACCCCTCCCTTAATTAACATAACTCTACTATATTACATTACTGATAGCTTTTTCTGTAGCTGCTATAATGCCAAGCAAGATTATAGACTAAAGTACTGTGTAGCAATACCCCCAGAAGGATAAGGAGACATTGAACCGTGAATAATGAACAAACGGCACCAGTTGGCGAAACAGCATCTTTAAAGCTATCATCGGAAGACTGGCTTATATTAGAGGATAAAATCAACGACTCTAAGCTGAGGTTTCAAGAGACAATTTTAACTCTGGGAAATGGCTACCTTGGGTCAAGGGGTATCCTGGAGGAAGGCCATAGCAAAGGTTATGCAGGCACATATATTGCCGGTGTATACGATCGGGGGGAAGGCCAATCTTACGAGATCGTTAATATTCCCAATCCCATCAATATAGAAATATTAATAAACGGTAAAAAACTTTCCAAGGAAGGCATGGAGATTATCCAGCACCAAAGGGACACTGGATACGCAGAAAGCAGTACTCCGGAGGCACAGTATTTTTTCAGACACTGATGGGAGATGCGAATATGAATCCATGCGCTTCTTCAGCCTAAGCAATATACATCTTGGCGCAATGACCTTTTCAGTGAGATTGCTGGACGCTGACGCCCATGTAGTTGTTAAAACTGCTATTGACGGCGCAACCAGAAATGAACTTCGGGCAGCAGGAGAACCAATACAGCACTACACCGTGACACAGAAATCAAATCCTGGTAATAACATATCGTATTTGGAAGCAAAAACTAATGACCTGGACATAGTAATCGGGGTAGCCATTGCAGGTGAAATGGAGAAGCCAGTACCTGAGTCAGGGGTAACCGTGCGCTCTTATACCGAGGGCGACTCAATCGTACAAGAATTTTCTTTTAAAGCGAAAAAAGGGGATACATACCGGTTCAATAGCTATATATCAATATACAGCTCTCGTGAACTCAAACTAGTTCCAAAGAAGGATTGTATAAATGGAGTAAAAATGGCGAGGCGGCATGGTATATCGGGGTTACTGAAACGCCACGTGAAAGCCTGGGCAACTAGATGGGAAAATTCGGACATTGAAGTAGCGGGCGACCTGCAGAGTCAGAAAGCACTTAGATTTGATATGTATCATCTGCTCATTGCAGCACCACCCCAAAATATGGATGTAAGTATCGCTCCTAAGGCCTTATCGAGCGAGTGGTATAACGGACATATATTTTGGGATACTGAAATCCATGTGCTTCCTTTCTTCATCTATACCCAGCCCAGGGTGGCGAGGGACTTCCTCATGTACCGATACCGCAGGCTGCAAAAAGCCCGGCAGGCAGCGGAAGGCAGGGGTTACGAGGGCGCACTTTGGCCCTGGGAATCGGCTGCTAGCGGGGATGATGAGACTCCAAAAAATTGGGTCAACTTCGACGGAACAAGAATTCCTGTATATAACTCGCTACGCGAGCACCATATTGCCAGCGATATAGCTTATGCTGTTCTTCATTACTACGAGGCCAGCGGGGATGAAGAATTTATGCTCAGATACGGTGCTGAAATGATATTTGAAACGGCGAGGTTCTGGGCTGCTCGTGCAACGTATGATAATGAAAAACAGTGCTATGAAATTAAAGATGCCATTGGACCGAACGAGTTTCAGGAATCCGTGGACAACAATTCATACAGCAATTACCTGGCGAAGTGGGTGTTATCGAGTGGGTCGGAACTATACTATAATCTGCGCAACAAGCATCCACGTATATTGAAAGATTTAGCAGAAAGATTAAAGCTACATGAGCAGGAAGCAGACAATTGGAAAGAAATGGCTGGGAAAATTGTTTTCCTTATCGATTCCAAAGGCCTGATTGAAGAATTCGAGGGATACTTCGGCAAGAAGGTGGTCAACATAAACGAATGGGATGAGAATAATATGCCTGTTTGGCCTTCCACTGTGAGCCTTGCTGAGGTAAAAGAGACCCAACTTGTAAAGCAAGCAGACGTGCTGTTACTACTGCATCTTTTCTCCAACGATTTTTCTCTGGATGCAAAGAAGGTTAATCTCGAATATTACGAGAGGAGGACAGTGCATAAATCATCTCTCAGTATTCCCAGCTATGCCATAACGGCTCTTGAAACCGGAGATATTGAGAAGGCCTTCAAATATTTCACCCTGGCCGTAAATAGCGACCTTCACGATATATACGGCAACACAGATCATGGGATGCATGCCGCTGCGCTTGCCGGAGCATGGCAGATTGCGATATATGGCTTCGGCGGTATAAGATTAAGAAAGGGAGAACTTATTGCAAATCCTGCCCTTCCCAACTGCTGGCAGAAGATTAAATTCTGCCTTCGGTTCAAGGATTCATTGATTGAATTTGCAATATCAAATAATGAGACGAAGGCCATAATGTTAAAAGGTCAAAAAGCAGTGAACATAGAGTTATATGGCAACAGATATTGTTTAGAAAAAGGGAAGATGGTCCATGCGAGTAAATAGTAAATCATTGTTAACAAAGGTTGGATTTCTGTGGGATATCGATGGCGTTATTGCGGACAGTCCACATGAGAATGCCTGGCGCGTCACAGCGATGAAAGAGCCCTGGAAGGTAAGCGAGCTGAGTTCAGACTTCTACTTCGCCCATGTAGCTTCCAGGCCAAGGTATGAGGGTGGACATAATATACTGGAGATGAAAGGAGTTTATCAAAGACTCGGTGCAAAAACAGCAATGGATAAAAAGATATTATTAGAGAACTACTGTTCCGAGAAAAATAAACTTATAAGAGAACTCATCGAGGCAGGTAGCTTTGGACTATTCCCCGATGCTATTTCATTGCTGCTAAAAGCAAAGAGCATGGGGATAAAGCAGGCTGCCGTTTCAGCATCAAAAAATGCAGTTGATATGTTAACCCGTATATCTAGAGAGCGCATATTAAAGGAAATGGGCGATGATCTTGGCCTTATGGTTAAGGGTGACCCACTTCTATCTGTATTTGAAATTAATGCCTGCGGCTTAAACCTCCCAACTAAGGCCGACATGCAAGAATTTGCTGCAAAACAGTTGAAGAATCTATCCAATAGCAATATAGAACGCTTTGTTGTTTTTGAGGATGCTCCTTCAGGCATTATAGCTGCTAAATCCGTTGGATACTATGCTGTTGGTATTTTGCGTATTGGTGATGAGGACGCTTTATATCAGGCTGGAGCCGATATCGTTGTCAATGATTTAAGAACAATCAAGATTGATGATTTATTATAACGCTGCCGCTGCTTTGAGACATTACGCTAAATTGATATGATATAGTAAAGCTGTGGTGAATAAAGAACAAGCCAAAGACGTAGCTGGCAGTTGAGGATTGCAAAAAAGTTATTAATGGAGAATAATTATCACTATGAAATACGGATTTGATGCCTTAGTAAAAAATGCCGTCTTTGCTGACGATGATAGCGCCAGAAAAGGATATCGGCAGGAGATTCAAAAACTGGCTTTTGATAGAGGAATCTATCCTGCCAGTATCCAAGGCTTATATATCGCTGCAGGTAAAGGCCTTTATAGTGGCAAGACAGTACCTGCTATAAATATCCGAGGTATTACTTATCAGGTTGCCAGGGCTCTCTTCAAGACAGCCAAAATAAACAGGGTTGGTGCTTTTATATTCGAGTTAGCGCGCTCTGAAATAGACTATACTGCCCAAAGGCCAAGTGAATATACCGCCTGCGTGTTAGCTGCTGCCATAAAAGAAGGGTTTCAGGGCCCAGTTTTCCTTCAAGGGGATCATTTTCAGGTTAACCGAAAAAGATATGGTTTAGAGCCTGACAAGGAACTGAAAGCCCTTAAAGAGCTGACAAAAGAAGCAATAGCTGCTGGTTTTTATAACATAGATATAGATGCATCGACTCTAGTGGACATAGAGAAGGAAACGCTTGAGGACCAGCAAGAAGAAAACTGCCTGATAACTGCCGAGATGACCAACTTAATACGAAAAATTGAGCCCAAAGGAATAACCATTTCTATCGGTGGCGAGATTGGGGAAGTTGGTAAAAGCAATAGCACCGTTGCTGACCTCAGAGCCTTTTTAGCTGGCTATCTGCGTCGGCTAGACCCAAAAGCCAAAGGAATATCTAAAATCAGTGTACAAACCGGCACCAGGCATGGCGGCACAGTATTACCCAACGGGTCAATAGCCAGTGCAAAGGTTGATTTCAAGACCCTGCAGGACATCTCTAAAGTAGCACGGGAAGAATATGGATTAGCTGGCGCTGTACAACATGGCGCCTCTACTCTACCTGATGCTGCGTTTGATTTGTTCCCGAAATCTGACGCTATAGAAGTGCATTTAGCCACCGGGTTTCAAAACCTTATCTATGACAGCTCCTACTTCCCAAGGGAACTTTTGATTAAAATCAATGAACACCTTATAGATAAATATTCCGGCGAAAAAACCCCCAAAGATACCAAAGACCAGTTCCTGTACAAAACCAGAAAGAAGGCCTTTGGTGACTTCAAGAGGGAAATGTGGAATATGCCGGAGGAGAACATTAATGGAATTATCGCTACGCTGGAAGAACGTTTTAGTTTGCTGTTTCAGAAGTTGAATATGGTAAATACGGTGGAGCTAGTCAACCAGTTTGTAATCCCACCATCTCCACAGAAATAGGCCAAGGCTAATTATTTTCCTTCCTTCAGTGGAGTTCAAAAGGGCTGAGTTTATCAAGCTTATTAAAGTTATGCCAGGTATCTATCCAGCGGACGGTGCCAGAACTGGAACGCATTGCAATAGACTGAGTCCGAGCGCCACCACTAAAATAACTTACCCCCCTCAATAACTCACCAGTACTAACCCCGGTGGCTGCAAAATACACATCTTCACAATCAATAAGATCCTCTGTCCTATAGACCTTCTCCACATCAACTCCCTCTACTACAGCCTTCTCTTTTTCGTTTTTATCACGAGGCCATGCCTTGCACTGATAACCGCCCCCTATACAGTGTATCGCCGCAGCTGAAAGAACTCCTTCAGACGTACCACCAATACCCATTAGAACATCTACCCCTCTTCCAGGAAGTGCTGCCTCTATGCTGGCTACAACATCACCATCAAAAATTAATTTAACCCTAGCACCGGCATTTCTAATATCCGATAATAACTGCTCGTGACGAGGCCTGTCTAAAACCACCACGGTAAGCTCTTCAATCTTTCTTCTCATAGCTCTGGCTATATTCTTTAGATTTTCCGCCACCGGTGCGTTGATATCTATATAATCCTTTGCCTCTGGGCCGGTGACAATTTTATCCATATAAAAAAATTGTCTTGGGCAGTTTATCGTTCCCTTATTTGAAAGCGCTAACACAGAAATAGCTCCGGGAAGCCCCCTGGAAACTGAGGTCGTTCCATCAATTGGATCAACAGCAATATCCACCTGCACACCAGAGCCACCACCAATATGTTCCCCGATATATAACATGGGGGCATGGTCTTTTTCCCCTTCACCGATGACCACGGTTCCATCTATCTGAATATGTCCCAGGACATAACGCATGGCAGCTACTGCCGCTTCGTCAATCAGGTTTTTATCTCCTTTACCAAAATAACGGGCTGCGGCCATAGCTGCTGCTTCAGTGACACGAACCATCTCTATGGCAATATTGCGTTCAATTGGTTCTTGAGAACTTATAGGCTTCATATTAATCTTTCCTCTTTTTCAGAAAACCAAACTTTTTTATCATCTTTTCATTATATTAATTTATATACACGATGGCGTCAACAACAAATCAGCCAGCAGTATTAAGGTTTAAATACATTTCCCTTTCTGAGTTTTCTGGAAATATGACTTGTTATAGAAACAATAGAAATACAAATTGCATTAACCGCTGTTTTCCACCGGCCAAAGTCTATGGGTTTGTGTTATGCCACCGTCAACAACAAAATTAGCTGCTGTTACATATTTAGATTCATCAGAGGCAAGATATAAAGCCATGTAGGCAACATCCCAGGCCTCTCCCTGATGACCGGTAGGACACATGGCATCGCGCTTTCTATGTGCTTCATCAATATCTTTACCATAAGCTTGTTTCACCGACGCCTCAATCATTGGCGTCTTCATATACCCTGGTAAAATGGCATTTGCCCGAATTCCTTTTGCAGCATATTGAATCGCTATATCCCGGGTTAGTCCAATAATAGCAGCCTTAGTTGTCTCATATGAAAGGGCAGGAACAGACATAGCCCGTATGCCAGCAACGGAACTAATGTTTATTATTGAACCGCTTCCTTGCTTCTCCATGTATGGGAGCGCATATTTGCAGGTCAAGAACATGCTTTTTAAATTAACATCCTCCGCCCTGTCCCAATCTTCCTCACTGAGTTCAACTGGCCCACCAAATATTGCAATACCTACATTGTTATGCAATATATCAATTTTCCCATATACCTCAATACATTTTTCTACCATGCTTTTACAGTCACTGGCTTTACTAACATCGGCTTTGAACGTAATACAGTCGCCACCCTCTTGCTTAATTATTTTCTCAGTCTCTTCAGCAGCATCAATCCTATAATCAGCCACTATTACTTTAGCTCCTTCCCTGGCATATACAATTGCCGAAGCCTTCCCATTACCCAAACCAGGGCCAGCCGACCCTGCTCCAGTAACAATCGCAACTTTCCCTTTAACACGATCCCCCATAATTAACCTCCCTATATTTTTTATTAATTCCTAATTATTGGACAAGTATGGTAAAAATATTCTGTCCGGTAGTCGATAATTACTACCAAACGAAGCTATTATATACTATAAACCTCTTCAATTAAATAAGGCAGCCATTTCAGTAGATTAAGATTATCTCTTGATTACCCAGCTTATTCCTTATATCATGTGCTATCACTATTTACGGGCAAGTATTTCTAGCTATATTTGCCGATAACAAATAAATGAGCCCTGTCAGCAGGGAAAAGGAGGAGCTTAAATATGATTTATGGCGAAGGTAAGTATAGATATGAACTGGTTGAGGGCTGGGGGAAGTATCCCGAAGGCTGGGAGTATATAGATGTGACTGGAGTAACTGTCGATAGGCAAGACAGGGTGTACGTGTTAAACAGGGGAGCTCATCCAATTATGGTCTTCAATCGCGATGGCACTCTTGTCACCTCATGGGGAGAAGATTTCTTCGGCAGAGCTCATGGCAGTTGTACCGGGCCTGATGGCTCAATCTATTGTACGGACGACATAAGTCACACGGTTTCCAAATTCACCTCTGAAGGGAAACTGCTGATGATGTTGGGAGAGAAAGGGGTATCTTCGAATTCCGGGTACGTGAAAAAACAGGACCTCTTTGAGAGCCTGGCCACCATACAACGTGGAGCTCCTCCATTTAACCGTCCAACCGGAGTGAGCCTTTCCTCCTATGGTGATATTTTAATATCTGATGGCTATGGTAATGCACGTGTACACAAATTCAGCTCTGATGGCGATTTGTTGTATTCCTGGGGAGAGCCTGGTACTGCACCAGGTCAATTTGTGCTTCCCCATAACCTCTGGGTAGACAAGAAGGACAGGGTATGGGTTGTCGATCGCGAGAACAGACGAGTCCAAATTTTCGATATACAGGGTAATTTTCTTGCCCAGTGGACGAATCTCGGCCGTCCAACTGATCTAGTAATGGACAGTGATGATATTGTATATATTTCCGAATTAGAGCAGACGGTGAGCATATTTACTATGGATGGTAAATTATTGACACGCTGGGGCAGTCCAGGCGAACCGCTAACCGAGGCATTGTTCGATTCTCCGCACACCATAGCAGTTGACTCACACGGTGATATCTACGTAGGAGAGGTCAGCTTCACACACAGCAAGAACAATAAAGGGCCAAGGACTATACAGAAGTTTGCCAGGATACATCAGTCCTAATAGAAACGACTGACTAACATGCGAATAGAATATGGAATGGCTGGCAACAGGGGCTTAACTATCCAGAAATCTTGCCAGTTCATCCCGCTCGAACTGTGGAAAATCCCTGGTGCCTGTTGCTGTTTGCAACTTCACTCCTTCCTTTGCTTCGACAACTTTACCTATAACAGTTCCTTTAATTTCTGCCTCCTTCAACTCCTTTAACAACCCTGGAGTATCAGTATCAGGCAACACGATAAGTAGAGCTCCAGAGGCCAATAATCCGAGAGGGTCAATTGAAATTCCCTCGCAAATAGCCCTGCACTCAGGAAACAAAGGAATCTTTTCTTCCTCTATTGAAATGCCGACCCTGGCAGCAACAGCTATTTCTGTAAGCCCTGTAGCCAGGCCTCCCTCTGTGGGGTCATGCATTGCATGTACTTCTACAGTTGAACAAGCAATCTGTGCCTCTTGTAAAACACTGATTCCAGGAGAAAAAAGATAGTCTGCCGCTCGGTTAATAAGCTTATCACTAATACCTGCAGATAAAAGAGATTGTTTTGCCTCACGCGCAAGGACGGCAGTCCCTTCTATGGCAATCCCCTTGGTGAGTACAATGTCATCGCCAACCATAGCTCCTGCCGTGGTTAAAACTGACCGCTGCTCAGTTTCCCCCAGCATACAACCAACAACTATTGGCCTGTTCAAATCAAAAACCGTCTCCGTATGGCCTCCAACAGGGGTAATGCCCAGCGATGAACACGCTGTAACAATCTGGTTAAAAATTGTCTCGACGTCCTGCTGATTCGAGCTTTCGGGCAATAGGATGGTAGACAGAAACCAGCGAGGTATTGCCCCCATAGTAGCTACATCATTGGCATTAACATTCACCACATACCAGCCAATCAAATCGGTAGCAAAGGTTACCGGGTCTGTTTTGACCACCAGTGTCTTGCTGCCAAATTGAATCGCCGCAGCGTCTTCGCCAATACGAGGACCCAGTAGAATACGCTCATCCTTTATATCTATTTTAGCCAGCAGTTTTTCCAGTAATGCTGGTGATAGTTTGCCAGTTTTCAATAGCTTTCCCCTTTACACATTATTAAAACTTGCTCTAACTCAATAGGGTACATGCGCAATTTACTCCTGGGACGTAGTACTGTCAATTGTATATACGCATTTCATTCTCCTTGAGATTCCATGTACAATGCTGCTGTTTTCTCTAGAATTTAAATCCGTTAACTATTCTCTTGTAGCAGACAGTCCTGTAAAATTATGTTAACAATTAGAGCGGAGGCAGAACAATGATAGAGACAGTTCTAGACCCCAGAGGAATCCAGAAAAGGCCTAAAATCAGGCTAGCCACCCGTCCAACCCTGGAACGTTTGCGACAGGGGCCTGTCCTTTTCTATGATAACACCAAGTTATCATTCCGAAACTGTAGTGAAATTTTCATACGTATTAAAGAGAACTTTATTAAAGAAGGAATCGTCAATTTCCTCGATTTCCGTGAGACGGTTCGAGGTAAAACCAACCAGGAATTAAAAGAATATGCCGCCAGGCTGGCAGAAGCAAAACCGATAGCAGCAATACTTGCCCTGGGGGATGTTGGAGTAAGCCCGGCAACAACCATAGTAACCATCGCCCTTGAAGAACTGGGTATCCCGAGCGTATATATAACCGCTCCTCCAGGAACGGAGTTAGCCAAAGCTGTTGCCTTTTATCGAGCAGGTCAACTTTGTTTTTGCCCAATAGATATTTACCAGGGCAGTACAATTGAGGACATCCACCGAGAGATCGACGAACAGATGTCTTGTATTCTGGAGTCACTCACCTTGCCTTTAGAGAGAATAGGGGAAAGAGCTTTTCTCGATTTCCAACTGGATGCTGTAGCCCCAGCGAGAGACGGTTTACTAAAATTGAAAAGCCCCTTAGCCCTTGGTTCAGCAGATATTTATGAACCAGCAGCAGGAATCGAAGAGTTTATGGATCTCTTCGATTCGCTCCACCTGGGAGATGGGTTACCTGTTATTCCTCCAACACAACGGCGCTATGAGCAGATGCTTTCCTTTTGCCCTTATAGACCAGAAAAGATTTTAGCCACCGAGATAGGCCCCACAGGGAAAGACATAACCATCAGAGATGTGGCAATAGCGGCTGTAATGGCAGGATGTAAACCAGAGTACATGCCAATCCTGATAACTGCCTTCAAGGCTATCGCCAATCCGAGGTATAACTTTCTGCAGTCTGTAACTACGTCCCATCCAGGAGGGAATCTGATTCTGGTCAGTGGGCCATTGGCACAGGAGATAGGCATTCATGGAGGACAGGGCTGTCTTGGCCCCGGTTTTACTGCCAATATGACCATCGGAAGGGCAGTCAACTTGGCTATCATCAATGTTTGCCGTGCAGTACCAGGCTACGCGGACCTGGCCTGTCTCTCCTCCTCAGCAAAACTAAGCTATTGCTTTTCAGAAGACCCTGAGCTTAGTCCCTGGCCTACTATTAACACCGAGCATTATAACTCTCGAACGACAACCGTGTTTGTACTCAAGGCAGAGCCTCCTCACGACATAATCGACTTTCTAAGTAATACGGCTGGGGACTTACTGGATACCCTGGTTGGTAGCTGCACTACCCTTGGCAGCAACAACTCCTTTATCCCCGGCCCTCTTGTAGTCGTTATTACTCAAGACCATGCATGGCTTCTCAATCGTGAAGGATGGGATAAAGATAAAATCCGAGTGCATATTCACTCCAGGGCCCACCATGAAGCACCAATGGTCCGAGGCAGAGGATTAGTCCCTGTCCGCCCCGCTGGTTTCGACGAGCTTCATCCTATTCCTGTTACCCGTTCGCCAAAGGACGTGGAAATAGTTGTGGCTGGTGGTCGTGGTGGACACTCATCCGTTATTCTGCCCTGGGCACTACACAGCGAGGCTATAGTGGAACCAGTCCTCCTTCCTAATAGAAAAGTGCCAAATAGCATTGCCGATTTCCAGCAGAAGTAATATAGTTTACTGTAATAAAATATTAGTTCTCCCACAGCCATAAAAAAGTAACCTGGGGGAGATAACATAAAAAGGAAATATCATAGGCGAAGGAGGTTTTCTATGTACGATTTATTAATTAAGGGAGGCAGGGTGATAGATCCTGCACAGAATATAAATGGTGTTCTCGACGTTGCCATAAGCGGACAGAGGGTTGCCCTGGTTGCAAAAGGCATCTCAGCAACCGAAGGGAAGCAGGTTATTGACGCCAAGGGAAAAATCGTTACCCCTGGACTCATTGATATGCACTGCCATATTTATGATGGTGTCCATAATATCAGCATCGAGCCCGATGTTGCAGGAGTAAAGCAAGGGGTAACTACTGTTGCCGACGGGGGCAGCACAGGCCAGTTAACCTTCAAGGCCTTCCTCAAATACATCATACCTCCCTCTAAAAGCACGGTTTTTTGTTTCCTCCACCTCTGCTCTATAGGACAAATACTAACACCCGAGCTAAGTGACTGGAAAGAGATTGACCTCGATGCCACCAAAGCTGTTGTCAATTCTAATCGTGAAATAATCAAGGGAATCAAATTACGCCTTGTGGGTAAAATCGTTGCCAACGATGGACCCAAAGTAATAAAGATAACCAGAGAACTGGCACGAAGTCTTGGATTACCAATGATGGTGCATATTGGAGATCCTGCAGAGCTGGTCCCTCCAGAGATGACACAGGAACTGCTAAGAGTCATGGACGTTGGTGATATTCTGACTCATGTTTTCACCTCCAGAAAAGGCGGCATCCTGCGACCCGATGGTACCGTTCTGCCAGAACTGAGAGAGGCCATGGATAGAGGAATAGTCACAGAAGTCGCCCATGGGAGAAACAACTTTAGCTTTGATATAGCCAGAAAAAGTCTGGACCAGGGCATTTTGCCTACGGTTTTAAGTACCGATATTAATACCCTGTGTCTCAATGGTCCAGTATTCGGCCTGGCAGCGGTCATGTCCAAATTCATAGCACTTGGATTAAGCCTGGATGAAGTGATTAAAATGAGCACAATTAATCCAGCACGTGCTCTGAGCATTGATAATAGAGTGGGGAGTCTACAGAGTGGCATGGATGCAGATGTATCTATACTGGAGCTGCTTTCAGGAAAATGGGAGTTGGAAGATTCCATTGGACAAACCATGCTCGCAACCAGCTTGTTAACTCCCAGAATGGCTATCAAGTCAGGCCTAGTAATTCCCTCAGCCCCTGTCGCATGGCCTCAGCCTGTAATATAAATCAACTGCTACCATATTAACATGAGACGAAAGAGGGTCTCTGCTGAATACCCACTCTATGATATTGCCAAGGTTTGCAAGCAATGATATATTTTTAATGGAACAAGGAGCTAACTACCAATTTATTATTACCATTTTTAACAAAGGAGAAATATGAACGTATTTGACCAAGTTACTACTCTGACCTTTGATTGTTTTGGCACCATTCTTAATCTGCGAGGCAGCCTTAGCGGCCCACTGGATAATTTCCTGCAAAAGAAAGGGAGTTCTGTCAGTGGAGATGAGATGTGGACCCGCTGGCGATACCGCCAGCGTATAGAGCAATATCAGGATAATCTTATTATGATGGGGCACTCTGGGTACCTTGAGGTAGCACGCAAGGCACTACTCTATGTTTTAAGACAATCCTCTGTCCCCTTTACTGACGAGGATATAAAAGAGGTCATGGAAGCCTGGCAATATCTTTCTCCTTTTCCGGAGGCTGTAGACGGTTTAAAAAGATTGAAAAAGCGTTTCCGCCTTATCGCTCTATCAAATGGAAATAGAACGTTCCTGGAACATCTGGCAAAAAACCGTATTAAATACGATTTCGATGGAATCATTTCAGTTGAGGAAATTGGGAATTTTAAACCACATCCTTCAGTCTATAGAGCCACTCAAAGAATACTTAAGGCAGAACCTTATCAACTGGGGATGGTTTCAGCAAACACTTTTGATGTAATGGGAGCTCGCGCTTCCGGATATCGCGGTATCTGGGTTGACCGTTATGACCTGCCATTTGAAGAGACTTCCTATCGAGAAGACCTGCATATTCACAATTTCACCGAGATGGCGGATGTCCTTGTGCCATAAAACCTTGCTACGAAATCGTTTGTAAAAAGAGATCTTTTATCGCGTTAATTTCATAGCAGCAGAGTTCCTTCCTTGCTGAAGCGCATTTCATAAGGCTCTTCTTTAATTTCCCAATCCGGCTGGCTTTCAAGTTCTTTGACTAGTGATTGGGAGATATAGATTTTGTCCAGATGCAGGGTGTTCTTTATTTTAACTACCCTGGCATCCTGAGGCTCTACAGCTCCTATTGTCTGGAATGCCCATTCAATAGCCTCCTTGTCGGTTTCTCCTGTTACTGGAATTCGCCCCTTCTCAGGAGTCATGGCAGTGAAGCAATTAACATAAGTAACAGGATAATCAATTTTATTAACCAACCGTCGCGTTACAAAATCAGCAAGGCCAACTCCTACGGCACTCCCTCGTGTTTTGTCAGTGAGATCAAGCAAGGCTATCCTGGTAATCTTGGGCCATTCAGGCTCAGGCCCGCCAACAAACATTACTCTGCCAATAATATTGGTATCGATTCCGGTTCCACTTATTTCCTTACCCATCTCGTTAACGATTAAAATATCCATCTTGTCAAAAGGAAGCCTGGGCAGAAAATCTCTCGCCTTCTTAAGAAGGCCCTTCTCTGTTTCTTCAAACAAGCCCGGCTCCACAGCAGCAACTATGGCTGTCTCATCATATGCATTTTCGACGACCCCTAACCCAAATAATATCGGTGCTGATTTCAGGATACTTCTACCAACTGCAGGAATAGCAACCTGGTACCCCAGTTGAACTGTATAACTATGGGTAGTATATCCTCCTTTATGCTTACCCAGCCCAATGGACATCATCTTCAACAAGCCGCTCTCAATCTCCCCCTTAAAATCCGTATGCGGCTTTATTCTATTTACCACGACAATTCCATCGGCACCAGCAGCCACCTTGTCGATATAAACAGGAATGCCCTCAGGGGTATTTCCCAACTGCACAACTTCCATCTGAGAGATGATAGGGCAGGCCATCGTTTCTTCTGTTATTCCAAGAGCTTTCAGCACGCCAAGCTGGCCATCTGCAGTAGCTCCTCCATGGCTTCCCATCGCAGGAATAATAAAGGGGGCAGCTCCATATCTCTTCAATTCTGAAACAACTGTAGCCAGTAAGAGTACATTATCGGTTATACCTCTACTCCCTGCTGTTACTGCAACTCTCATTCCAGGTCTAATCTTAGGGCGCAGATTCAATTTCTGTATCTCTGTAACTATTGCCTGCCTGACATCCTCTATCTTTGGGCTTTCCCGTTTCCGTTCAGCAAGGAACATTCTAGGGAAGTTCATAAAAGGTCACCTCCTGTTTATCATTTGCTCTTACGTATCATTAATTTATTAATCGATAGTCTTTACAGGTTATTAACTGCGTTCTCTATCTTTTCCAATGCCTCAGTCAATATACTGCGAGGGCAGGCAATATTAATCCGCTGAAATCCTGCTCCCGCAGGACCAAACAGATAGCCATCATCGAGGCCAACCCTGGCTTTCTTTCTCATAAAGCTCCTGAGTTCTGCATCGTCCAACCCCAGTTTCCGACAATCCAGCCAGACTAAATAGGTGCCTTCCGGTTTAACAACCTCGATTTTCGGAATCTTTTGTTCGAAATATGCCATCAGATAATCAAGATTCCCCTGTAAATATTCCAGGAGCTGCCCCAGCCATTCATCGCCATAGCGATAGGCCGCTTCCATCGCCGTTAGCCCGAACAGGTTCACCCTAGTTACAATACCATGCCTGGCTGCATTAAATCTGAGGCGGAGTTCCTCATTGGGAATGATTATAATAGAAGCATTCAACCCTGCCAGATTGAAAGTCTTGCTTGGTGCCATACATACCATGGAATGTTGTTCAAATTCCGTTGAGATTGACGAGAATGGGGTATGTTTTGCTCCCTTAAAGAGAAGTTCACAATGAATCTCATCTGACAGCATCAGTGCCCCATTTTCGATGACAATTTCCCCCATCCTGAGCAACTCTTCCCTGCTCCACACCCTCCCCGTTGGATTATGTGGGCTACACAGTATCATCATCCTGGCACGTGAGGCAGAGGGAGCCATTCCGTCTTTAAGTGCAAACTTGCTTTTCAGGTCATTATAATCAATCTCATAATGACCATTTATTAGCCGTAGCTGGTTATTTGCCACCTGACATCCACAATCGTAGACTGCCGACCAGAAGGGATAGTAGACAGGCCCCTGAATGATGATGTCATCACCCGGATGAGTAAATGCCCTGATAGCAGCATGTACTGCAGGCATAACGCCCGGGGTAAACACAATCCACTGTGGATCAATTCCCCAGCCATATTTCTGCTGAATCCTGTCTACAATAGCATTGATAACTGCCTTCCCGGGAAGCGTATAGCCAAATATCTGATGCCCTGCCCTGTTAATAATGGCATCTGTAATCGGCTTAGCCACCGGGAAATCCATATCTGCTACCCACATTGGCAATATATCGTTATCTCCGAATAGAGAGCCCGCTGTATCCCATTTCATGGAATCAGTATCTCTTCTAGTAACAACCCTGTCAAAATCGTAGTTCATCGATTGTTTTCTATTCCCTCCATTAGATAATCGGCAGGTCTTCAGTATCAGCAGTTATGGCTTTGTACAAGTCGGGCCTGCGGTCCCTTAACACGGAGGTCGTCTGGCGCAACTGCAGCAGCTTCCCCCTGTCCAGTTCACAATGGACAACTCCTTCCCGGTCAGCAGCAGAAACAAGCACCTGCCCCCAGGGATCAACGACGCGTGACTCCCCAATGATAACAGCGTCCTTTTCCTGTCCAACGTGATTACATGCCGCTAGATAGACCTGATTTTCGATTGCCCTCTGTGCTGTTTTCAGGTCCCACTGGCGAAGCCACATTTCCTTATTCATAAATTTAGCGCCGGTTTTCTCGGGCAAGCTGCTCGCGGCAGGTGACAAGTAGTTCACCGCTTCACAGAAAGGGACAACAAGCAACTCTGCCCCGTTAAGTGTTACGCACCGTGCTGCCTCGGGGAAATTGAGGTCATAGCAGATAACCACCCCTACCTTCCAATCATCTATCTGAAAGACCGGAAACTTGGAGCCATAACGATAATATATCCTCTCCAGGCTGCGGTTCCCTGGTGGATGTGATTTACGATACTTACCAGTTATCTGGCCCTGCGGACTTACTATCATGGCAGTATCGTAATATATGGCAGGCATTTGCTCTTCATAGATGGTGGCAATGATATAGGCCCCATGCTGGCGGGCCTTGTCCTTAATACGAGTCATAGTATAGCCATCATCTCTCTCTGCCATCTGCACATATTTGTAATCCCGGTACATGGCAAAGTAGAAATAATTAAAGAACTCTGGCAGGACTATCAGGTCTGGCTTTTCTTTTGCTGCCTGGTCAATAAACTTGCAGGCTTTCTCAACATTGGCATCGCGATCATCACTGGCATTCATCTGGATAAGGCTTAGCTTCATAGAAGATTCCCTCCTAAACGAGTGATACCTAATTCTAACAGGTTGGCTGGAAGCCTTCAATATATTGTCCTGGGTGACCACATAGTATTCCCTTTAAAGCAGAGGGGGAGTAAAATAGAGTTTGAAATGGAAATTAATCTACCCTTTGCCTTATTGCTCACCACACTGGCTGGATTATCCACTGGAATAGGCAGTGCTATCGCCTTTTTTATACGGACTCCAAAGTACTCCTATCTGGCTGTTTTGCTTGGTTTCTCTGCTGGCGTAATGGTATATATTTCTTTTACTGAGCTTCTGGGCACGGCAATTGTAAATGTTGGCTTTGTTAGAGCTAATCTGGCATTTTTCATTGGCTTTGCACTAATTGCACTAATAGATATGCTTGTCCCACATGAATATGAAGAGGAACAAAGGACAGAGACAGAGAGGTTACCAGGCTTACCACCGAAGCTTGCAGTTCCACCAAAATCATTCTTACTGAGGTCTGGGATCCTTACTGCGATTGGCATCGCTATTCATAACTTCCCTGAGGGCCTGGTCACATTCAGCAGTGCAGCCACTGGGGACATTTCCTTCGCAATAATGATAGCTGCAGCAATTGCTATCCACAATATACCCGAAGGGATTGCGGTGTCAGTGCCCATTTTCTATGCTACAGGAAGCCGTCGTAAAGCCTTTGTCCTTTCGTTTTTATCAGGGGTAGCTGAACCAGTGGGCGCTCTTATCGGCTATGCGATACTACTACCTTTCTTAACACCTGCTCTTTTATCCAGCATGATGGCTTTTGTAGCCGGCATAATGATATTCATAAGCCTGGACGAAATACTCCCCCTGGCTCATAGATACGGCAAGGAACACCTCGTGCTAATAGGAATAGGAACTGGCATGCTGGTCATGGCTAGTAGCCTATTCTTATTAGACTAGTCTCCAGAAAGAGCGAGCCAAGAGAGCCCCTTTTACCCTGTTTTATCGCTCCCTGAAGGTGCTTTCTGCTGGGCTCCTTTCCTTTTTGAAAACCGTAAACCCACCTTATTTTGTAATTTTCCTCTCGAAAAGTATGCCGACGGTAATCAGACAAGTTCACAAGAAACTGTTACTGCAACAAAGTATCTACCTTATTTCCCGAATTTCCAGAAAAGGCTATCGAATAGCATATTGCTCCTTCAGTACTGTACGACGTTGTGATTGACGTGGAAAGCGACTTTTCCCGATATTTGGCGCAGGTACTGTGTAATCAAAGCCTTGCACCGTCTGTCTCTTCAGTGTCTCATTAAGCACATGCTCAATGGCATTCACCATAGGTAAGTCTGTAGTCGTTACTAAAGTTATTGCATCTCCGGTTTTATTCACCCTTCCTGTACGACCAATACGATGAGTGTAGGCATCTATGCTCTCAGGCATGTCATAGTTAATGACGTGTGAAATACGCGTAACATCAATGCCACGAGCGGCTATATCTGTCGCTACCAGGATTTTAAACGTGCCTGTACGAAAGCCATCAATGGCTGTCTGACGTCTTTGTTGAGAAAGGTTTCCCTGCAAAGAGATTGCCCTGAAACCCTCTTTCTTCAAGTGCTCTGCAACGCGCTCGGTACGATGCTTGGTACGAGTAAAAACAAGCACTGACTCTGTTTTGATATTATGCAAAAGTTTTACCAGCAGTGCAGTTTTTAGATGTTGCTTAACCGGGTACAATGCATGTGACACCGTAGTTGCCGGTGCTGTGCGTCCAATTTTCACTGTGACTGGTTTATCCAGGATACCTTTGACCAGTGGCAGCATATTATCAGGCATGGTAGCCGAGAAAAGAAGAGTCTGTCGCTGTTTTAAAATACATTTCATGATATTCTGGATATCTGGCAGAAAGCCCATATCGAGCATCCTGTCCGCCTCGTCGATTACAAGAACTTCCAAATTGGATAAATCAATGGTGCCTTTCCACAGGTGGTCAAGCAGGCGTCCTGGACATGCTACGGCTATTTCTACGCCACTGTGCAGTCTCTGGATTTGTCGCTCCATGCTCACTCCCCCATAAATGGCAATACTCTGCAACCTGGTCCGATATCCCAACTCACTGAAAGACTCGCATGTTTGCACAGTCAATTCTCGTGTGGGGGAGATGATAACAGCTCCTATCTGACCCTTGGGCTGCTGCAGCAGACGCTGCAAAATTGGCAGCACAAAAGCAGCGGTTTTACCTGTTCCCGTCTGGGCCAGGCCAATAATATCGCGCCCCTCCATAATTGGAGGGATTGCTTTTTGCTGGATTGGCGTGGGCGTGGTATAACCATGCGCTCGTATGCCAGACATAATATCTTGATTAAAATTGAATGATTCGAAATTCACTAATGCTCCTTAAATATGTAAATATATACAAGATGTTGTATTACTAATTTGTTTGTTCTGGATAGATTTAATCCTGTTCCTTGCAGGTAGCTTTCCTCTTTGCAAAATGTTTCTTATAAAGATTGCTATGGAAGGCCTTTTTGATAGTCATTATTTTATATGATTACTGGTGAAACAACCTGCCATAGAAGTTCTACTGTACCGGCTCACCTCCGACTTTCTCCAGAGGCACTCACCTATACAGACTTGCAGGTTGTACAACTTTTATGAAGATGCCTGCACTATAGAGACCATTCCTAACAGTGGTTTTTACCACTATTAGGAATGGAAATATCAATATAATTATTTAACTCTGTTTCAAGGGAAGATAGCTTAGTATCTGTGCTGTTGTCTTCCTCCTCCACCACCACCAGGCCTGTTATCCCTGCCACCACCACCATAACCACCACTTTTCCTGTCACCATACGCTCCACCACCACTTCGATTGTCAGGACGCGGACGAGCTTCGTTCACTACGATAGTCCGTTCTCCTATAACTTTACCATTCATACCCTCAATAGCGGCTCCGCTTTCAGTACTTGAGCCCATTTCAACAAAAGCAAACCCTTTCGGTCGCCCGCTGAATTTGTCAGTTATTATGCTTACCGACGTCACGTCGCCGAAAGCCTGAAATTCCCGTTGTAATTCCTCTTCGGTTGCCTCATATGGTAAATTTCCTACGTAAATCCTCATTGTTTAATTTCCTCCTTTTTAATAAGTGTCTATTTCCTGTCTGCTTATTGACTTTTTAAGCAGTATCTCTCTATTGCCTTCCCTGTCTTAAGTTTATCTCTCTGCTGCTTTCTACTCTTAGCGATACGCCTTACGCCCTATAGGTTATCTGGTATTCCACTTGAAATGGATTCTTCCACGTTCTTCAGCATTAAAGAGTTAAACGGTATACAAACAGGGGCACTAGATTGATTTATTATGATAAAACTTGGACAACCTCCTCTTTTTTCTTCCGTTAGAGTCACGGTCATCCAATACTAAAGAGGAACTAAAAAGATTCTGCAAAGCTTGTAACAACCAAAACTGTAACAATTCAACAGATATTATACACTGAAGAGTTCTCTAATGCAATATTTGTGCAAACCGAAGCCCTAGTTTCATTTTCCCCAATGAACAATTATTTATTCCCAGAGTTCTTTTATTAGCTGAATAAAGTAACTCCTGTGATTTAGTATATTAAGCTAATTTATATGGTACCCCTGGGGCGACTCGAACGCCCGACACGCGGTTTAGGAATGTGTTGCTACCCATAATAATGTGGTTTCTTACGTTTGAAATGATATCTTTGTGTCCATAAATAAAATTGGTTTTATTCATAATATAACAGTTTATACCATTGAGTTGCACTCAGTCCGTTAGCTAAATGTTAGCTTTTTTGTAGCTTTAAGTTATACGTAGAGACCCTTATGCCTAACTTGTAAAATGTGCGTGTTACTGTCGACTCGCTTCTTTGACACAAGCTCCAGGGATATTAGTGTTATACCCCCTTATTTCTTTGTCCTTTTAGCACACTTTTCTAGTTCTGCCTCTTTGCGT
>CAYPSP010000002.1:5076-20853 GCA_964413335.1 uncultured Dehalococcoidales bacterium | reverse complement strand
CATCAAAGTGGTATGCGCTAGTATCCTCTGTAACATAAGGCTATCTCCACTATTCTTCAGCCACAACGTAGCAAATGTATGCCTTAGTAAATGAGGATGTTAGTCTATATTTGAGCAATCCCTTGTTCATCAATAGCGTGTGGACACGCTTGTGAATTCTTAATAGTGCCTTGGTCGATTGGAGAGGAGGGAGTTTTACTGGTGGCAGCGACTGGATTTGAACCAGTGGCCAAAGGCTTATGAGTCCTTTGCTCTACCGCTGAGCTACGCTGCCCCGAGTGAAATTTAGCATAGCAGCAAGTTATGGTCAAACCAGCTATTGAAATATGCTTGTATCGAGGGAAACAACTTAATTGTTAGAGTGTAATGGCCATTAATCTAGTTCTATGAGGAACTATCCGTAGTGTTCTTCTTGACACTGGCTCGTAAAAACCCATAAAATCAGTAGCAATATTATGGGGAATCTATACAATGAACTGCAGTGGAGAGGTGTTCTTCATGCTGCGACAGAGGGAACGCAAGAAATCCTGACCAACAAGAAAGTTGTTGGCTATATTGGCTTTGACCCCTCGGCTGCCAGCCTTCATGTTGGTTCCCTGCTACCAATAATGACACTGGTTCATATGCAGCGTCATGGGCATACTCCTATAGCTGTGCTTGGTGGAGGCACCGGACTTATTGGAGACCCGAGCGGGAAGACACAGGAACGGCCATTGCTGGGCAAGGAAAAAATTGAAGAAAATATCCAGGGAATTAAAAAACAGCTAAGCAAATTTCTGGATTTTGAAGCCAAGGGGAATCCAGCTATTTTGGTTAATAATGCTGACTGGCTTGCTTCTATTAGCATGCTGGATTTCCTGCGTGATATTGGGAAACATTTCACCGTTAATTATATGCTTGCCAAGGAATCGGTGGAGAGTCGTATGGAAGCGGGGATGTCTTTTACAGAGTTTAATTATATGCTTCTACAGGCTTATGACTTTCTGACTTTATATAAACGATATAGATGTGTTCTCCAGATGGGAGGAAGTGACCAGTGGGGGAATATTACCAGTGGTATTGACTTGATTCGTCGATTGGTTAAAGGTAAAGCCTATGGATTGGTGACCCCTTTGCTCCAGACATCTTCCGGACAAAAATTTGGCAAGACAGGAAGTGGAACCGTCTGGCTTGATCCTAATTTAAGCTCACCCTATCATTTCTACCAGTTCTGGCTTAATACCGATGATAAGGAAGTTGTCCCTTATCTGAAATATTTTACACTTCTTTCTGAAGCGGAGATTGAAGGTGTTGCCACTTCACTGGCCAGGTCGCCTGAGAAAAGAGAAGCTCAAAAGAAATTAGCATCTGAGGTTACGCGAATGGTACATGGGGAAGAGGAACTGGCAAAGGCAGAACGAGCAACCGCAGCGCTATTTGGCAAAGAAATAAAGGATTTACCTGCCCAGGATGTTCTTGATGTATTTGCTGATACTCCATCTACTAATTTGTCATCATCTCTCTTTACTGGAGAAGGGGTGCTGCTATCAACCCTGGTGCAGGAATGTGGCCTTATGCCTTCCAAAAGTGCGGCGAGACGCATGATTAAAGAGGGTGGCCTCTATGTCAATAATTGTCGAGTAACAGATGAATATTATAAATTATCACTTGACGAGAGCATTGATGGACAATTTTTTGTATTGCGTAAGGGCGCTAAGAAATATCACCTGCTACGGGTGTTACCAGAGTAGATTGTTTCCCACGGTGAAATTGCCAGTTGTTTATTAAACTGCCTGCTGTTTGATTAGTTTAAAGGCTATTACATCTACTAATCCTAAATCAGTCAATCTCAGCTCAGGAATTACCGGCAGGGCTAGGAAGGATAGTATAGAGAATGGAGCTGGTGGAGAAGAACCAATACTGGCAGCAGCCTTTGCTAATTTCTCTAATTGCTGAATTACTACTTCTGCAGGTGCGGGTGAGAGCAATCCCGCAACAGGTAATGGCAGGGAGGAAAGAATATTACCGTCGGCACAAACGACCAGCCCTCCGTTAAGTCTCTCTATTTCTCTTATTGCTGATAGAATATCGTGGTCATTGGCACCTACAGCTATTATATTGTGAGAATCGTGTGCTACAGATGATGCCAGGGCTCCTTTCTTTAAGCCAAAGCCTTTAACCAATCCCACGCCGATATTACCGCTGGCTTTATGCCTTTCCACGACCACAAGCTTTAAAATGTCTCTTTGCGTGTCGGGGACAATCATTCCATTCTCTAATTTTACCTGCTCAAGTCTATTTTTTGTGATTATCTGGCCTGGAATAATTTCAATGACAGGATATGGCTCTCCTGTACCGGGTAGCTTCAATCCTTCCAGGGTAACGGGCTTAATGTGAATCGTATCCTCTAGTCCTGAATTTATGGTAGGCGTTTTAAAAAGAGGGCTATTGTTCTTTGCAACCGGTCGCCCTTTATGAAAAACCATATCTATTTTCAATCTTTCGAGGTCAGTAATGGTTATTAGATTGGCAAGGTACCCCGGTGCGATAGCTCCCCTGTCGTGAAGACGAAAATATTCAGCAGGATTGATTGTCGCCATCTGGATTGCCCTGATTGGCTTCATACCTTTGCTGATAGCTTTTCTTAGCACCGCATCTACATCTCCTTCGTTGAGAAGGTCTAAGCAGCTACGGTCATCGACAACGAAAAAGCATCTTTTGTATGTATTATCTGTAACCAGAGGCAGGAGGGCATCCAGGTTTTTTTCTGATGACCCTTCTCTAATCATCAGATACATGCCTTTCTCCAGTTTCTCCTGTCCTTCCTCGAATGAGACTGATTCATGATCAGAGAAAATACCAGTTGCCATATAGGCGTTAAGTTCTTTACCAGTCAGACCGGGGGCATGCCCATCGATAACTCTCCCTTTAAAATTGGCAATCTTGTTTAAAACATCATCAGAGCCATTGAGCACGCCCGGGAAGTTCATCATTTCGCCCAACCCTATTACGTTGCTATCCTGAAGGAGTTCCCTGATTTCCTCTATGTCAATTCTGGCACCTGATGTTTCTAAATTGGTGGCGGGGACACAGGAGGGTATCATTAAAAATATGTCGAGCGGTAAATCACGTATGCTATCGAGGACGAACCTGATGCCTGCTATGCCACAGACGTTGGCGATTTCATGTAAATCGCTTACGATAGTTGAAATACCTTTGGGAATTACTGTATTGGCGTATATGGCAGGGTGTAGCATAGAACTCTCAATGTGAGTGTGGCCATCGATTAGACCAGGGGCAAGATAAATTCCTTCTAAATCAATAATTTCTCTTCCTTTTTTATAGTCTCCAACGCCAGCAATTCTATCGCCGCATATTGCTACATTGCTAAGCTCAATTTTTCCGATAAATGTGTTTATTATACGAGCGTTTTTTATAATTAAATCAGCGGGAGAATCTCCTTTTGCTACAGAGATGAGTTTTTTTAATTCCATTCTTTATTTCTCCACTGAGTATATGTCAGGCAAGCAGCGATATTTCTCATTGAGGTCAAGACCGTATCCAACAACAAAGTTATTTGGTAGGGTAAATCCAAGATAATCGATAGACACGGCAACCTGGCGTTGTGAAGGTTTTTCCGTAAGGGCACAGAGTTTCAGGGAGGCAGGGTTCTTCTTTTTAAGATGTGCGAGCAGGAATGAAATAGAGAGTCCCGTATCTACAATGTCCTCAATTACCAGGACGTCTCTGCCAGTAATAGACTTATGGACGTCTTGAATCAGTGTTATCTTTCCGGAGCTTTCTTTGTCAGCATAATAACTTGCAACTTGGACGAAATCTGTTTCTATATTTATAAGCTTGAGTTGACGAACCAGGTCCGCCATGAAGATAAAAGAACCTTTGAGAACGCCAATAAGTAAAGGTTGCCTTTTTTGATAGTCTCTTGTTATTTCAGAGGCTATTCTGGCTACAGTTTCGGCGATTTGTTCTCTATCAACTAGGACTTTTAACTGGTTATGGCTGGTCTGTTTCATTAATTAAATATTTTACGCCTTTAATGATAATTTTGCCTTGATTATTGACGTTTTAAGCAATTAAAAACTTGACAATGGGTATTAATGGTGATAAATTTGAAATTGTCCTGAGTAATCGGACTGGGACTTGGGGAGCGAAGCCGAGCATTGAGGAAGCAGAAGTTGAAAAGCGTTAGAGTTCGGATCGGGTTCTAGACGCAAAGTAAGCGGAAGTGGCAATGGTCAGGAGGATCTCTTCGGCTAGAGCGAGGTTACTCAGGGCGTTTTTTGTTCTGAGCTGTTGTTTATTTTGGGTCCATTAGTTGCAGGAATTTCATTTCTGATTAACTCAGGTCGTAGGACCCCAACAAAAGGCAAATTCCGGTATTCACCTTTGTAATCTAGCCCATATCCAACTATAAATTTATCAGGTACCTCAAAACCTATATAATCGAGAGGAATATCTATCAATCGACGAGTTCTTTTATCAAATAGAGTGCAGACACGGAGGCTGGCTGGATTATGAACTCGAAGATAGTTCAATACATAATTTAATGTAATACCTGTATCTATAATATCCTCAACCATTAAAACATGGCGGCCAGTTATACTCCCGTCGAGGTCCTTCGTTATTTTAACAACTTGCCCATTACCACCATAGTACGAAATAGCCATAATATCCAGTTTGAGAGGTATAGAGATATGCTGCATCAAGTCAGATATGAAGCAGATGACTCCTTTTGGAATGCCAACCAGAATCAGTTGTTGACCAGCATAATCATTGGAGATTCGTTTAGCTAAAGTTCTTATTCTACGTTGAAGTTGGCTGTGGCTATAAAGGATTTGAGCAACTCCCTCTGTCTTGGTTTCTATGGCAGGGTTGTAACCGTGACTTGCTAACAGGTTGACAATATCATTTTTGGTGAGCAGTTTGATGTTTATGTTTGGGTATAGTTCCTTGAGTTTGCGCAACTTACGATGCTTTACTGTCATCAAGCTCTGCTTTAATGTTGTGAGTTCTATATAGATATTGAGCTCTGGCAAGTAAAAGTCTGGGGTGAACATTTCGGTTACTCTATCATTATCCCAGTTGAGTGGAAAGGATCGGGGCTCATAGAGCCATTCTACACAATAGAAGTTAAGTATATTGGCAAATTCCTCTTCACTGGGGTGAGCAAACTCAGCTGGCCTCAATGTTGATACAGTTAACTTGGGTGGAGAAGACGATATTAATGTTTTTTTGTTTGGCTGATTATTCTTTACCAGCAGTTGTTGAAGTCTATGTCTTTCCAGCAGTATAGCACTCATGTCGGTAACACTAACCAGAAACCCCCTGTCTTCGTCCTGGAAATCACGAGGTTCATGAGTGTAGACCCTGATTTCTCCAATGATTCCCTCTATATCTTCTATAGGAGCACCAAGTATAGAGCATACCTTTTGTGCTTCTGCTATTTGGTTATGCTGAACTCTTTCAT
Source organism: uncultured Dehalococcoidales bacterium (assembly GCA_964413335.1). GTDB lineage: Bacteria > Chloroflexota > Dehalococcoidia > GIF9 > AB-539-J10 > JAUUZT01. Next base: position 15,386 of record CAYPSP010000002.1, on the reverse strand, counting down.
CGTTGGTAGCGTCATGTACAAAAACTACTTTTCCGTCAAGAATTTCGGGAAGGCTCTTGTGTGCGTCAAGTAAGCCTTTTCTGAGGTAAAAATCGCTAAGCCCGAATGCTCCTATGGTGCTTAGATATTTTTTTCGAGAATCCAGGAATAGAATACGACAGCCTCCTACCCCCAGCGCTTTAGCTGTACTTTTAGCTATGGAATTGCAGATTCTTCTTAAACTAAGTTCTGAATTGCTAACCTTGGCTATATGACTTAATGCTGGATAATAACCGTTTCCAGTTTTAGATAATCTGTCTTTCATAACTTAGCCACATTTAGTGAAACCACAGTTAGGGCAAATATTACAACCTTCCTGGTGAATCAAATTCCCTCCACAATCAGGGCACTGCCCCAGGGCACTTTTGCTCGCATTAGCGGGAGTTTCAGGGGATTTAGTTTTTATATCTTTTGCATATTTCTGCAGTACACTGGCAATTGCATCAGCACATGATAAGATGGCATGACCTTGCTCCCAGGCAATGGAGGGGCAACGAATACCATGCAGATGTCTTACTATGGGGTCCAATTCTATTCCAGAACGAAGTGATAATGATATTAAACGGCTAATAGCCTCTAGCTGAGCGGCAGCGCATCCGCCTGACTTTCCTAGGGTTGCGAATACTTCAGCTATGCCACGTTCATCGAAATTCACCGTTACGTAGATGTAACCACATCCAGTACTTACCCTTTCAGTTATCCCTCTGGTGACCTTGGGTCTTTTTCTTGGTGATAGTTTGTCATGGGTTTTTGCCTCTTCCACCTCTTTTTTACCCGTGGTCAGAACCTGCCCCTCTCGACTGTGATCTCTGTAAATGGTTATTCCCTTCAATTTCTCGCGATAGGCGAGCAGATACACATTGGCTATATCTTCGGGGGTCGCCTCCATGGGGAAATTCACTGTTTTTGATACGGCACTATCAGTAAATTTTTGAAAGGCTGCTTGCATTCGAACATGCCACTCAGGTGAAATATCATGAGCTGAAATAAAAACTTTCTTTATTTCATCCGGAATAATTGATACATCTTTTAGTTTCTTTCCGGAGGCAAGGTCTTTCATCAACTCAGAGGAAAAGAAATTCTTCGCTTTAGCAACCTGTTCAAAGTAAGGATTTACCTCTACTAATTCTTCGCCATCGAGGATATGACGTATGTAGCTCAGGGCAAAGATTGGCTCAATGCCACTGGAGCAGTTAGCGATAATGCTTAAACTTCCTGTTGGGGCAATTGTGGTTCTAGAAGCATTACGAAAATGAGACCCTCCAGTGACATCGTAAATACTTCCTTTGAAGGCAGGGAAAGTACCCCTGGATTTAGCTAGCTCCATTGAAGCTTTGTCTGCTTGCTCGGATATAAAATGCATAATCTCTTCAGCCAAACCGAGTGCCTGTTCACTGTTATAAGGGATACCAAGTTGTATTAGCATATCGGCAAATCCCATTATTCCCAACCCTATCTTTCTGGTTTGCCTTGATTTTTCAGCTATCTGTGGCAAAGGAAACTGGTTAACATCTATGACATTATCAAGGAAATGAATGGCTAACTCAATTACCCTGGATAGCTTGACATAATCAATCTTTACATGACCATTCTGGTTGCTCACCATCTTTGCCAAATTTATAGAGCCCAAATTACATGATTCAAAGGGTAGTAGTGGTTGCTCTCCACAGGGATTGGTGCTCTCTATTTTTCCTAAACTTGGAGTGGGATTATATCTGTTTATTTCATCTAAGAATATGACTCCGGGATCTCCAGTGTGCCAGGACATATTGACGATTTTATCGAATACTTCACGTGCATTGAGTTTACCGCTTATCTCCCCTGTCCTGGGGGTTACCAAATTATAATCGTTTTTCTTTTCTACTGCCTGCATGAACTCATCAGTTATGGCTACTGAAAGGTTGAAGTTAGTGAGCAATTCAGTATTATCCTTTGCGCTGATAAATTTCAGAATATCAGGATGATTAACGTTAAGAATTGCCATGTTAGCTCCGCGGCGCATACCACCCTGTTTTACTACATCGGTAGCGATATCAAAAACGCGCATGAAAGATACAGGACCACTAGCAACCCCACCTGTAGAACCAACCCTGTCCATTTCAGGTCTGAGTCGAGAAAAAGAAAATCCTGTACCTCCACCACTTTTGTGAATTAATGCAGTATATCGCACCGCCTCGAATATAGATTCCATGGAATCTTCTACAGGTATAACAAAACATGCTGATAATTGACCTAACTCGCGGCCAGCATTCATTAGCGTAGGGGAGTTGGGAAGAAATTCCAGGTTAACCATTAACTGGTAAAATGCCTCTGCTATGGCGGAGGTATTTGATTCAGGATTGTAAATCTTTTCGGCTGAGGCTATATGCTCAGCCACACGTTTGAACATATCCTGTGGTATTTCGTTGGTTTCCCCCTTCTCATTCTTAGATAAGTACCTCTTTTCCAATACTCTTATGGCATTATCACTTAATTCGATTCCTGAGACAACTTTACTGCTTGATTGTGGGGAGAAATCATCTGCAGATATAATGTCACTAATTATTGCATGGAGCCTGGTGGAAGATACAGGGTGTTCATGATGTACTGGAACGAATTCCTCCATACCAGGTAGAGGTTTTACCGAATCCAGACGTCGCATAACCTGTTCAGTGAAGCCCTCTAGTATTACTCTGTCTGTTATTCCCATAGCTTCAGCAGCAGCAAAAACAGCCTTGGTTATTTCGTCAGCGCCAGTAGATTGGATATGTTTTTTTTCTTTATGGGAATTTGTCAATATTAGTCTTCTCCTGTTATTGAAATGATGGAATCTGCTTTTGAAGAATAAGATTTAGGTGATTTCCCTTGAGCTAATGTATCAACAACTTTTTTAAGAGTACCAATATCCGCAAACTCTCGATATACACTGGCGAAGCGGATATAAGCTATGTGGTCCAGTTGTTTCAGCTTCTGCATAACTAAATCGCCGATTAGATAGCTGGTGGCTTCAGTTTTACCTGTATGGTATAGCTCAGCTTCGACGTTGTCGATTACTTTTTCGATTGTGCCTATAGGTAAGGGGCGCTTTTCACAAGCTTTTCGAATTCCTGAGGAAAGTTTATCTCGACTATAGATTTCACGGCGGCCATCCTTTTTGACTACGAAGATGCCGCCTAAATCAACACGCTCATATGTAGTGAAACGAGCACCACAGCTCAGACACAGTCTTCGACGCCTTATGCCATCACCAACATGCCGCGAATCCACTACTCGTGAATCTGATCCACCACAATATGAGCACTTCATGATCACCCTAAACCTTGTATTTTATAGTGACGATACTACAATATGTAGTAAAAGTCAATAACACAATAACCTGGAGATGATAAAGTGAGTTCGTGTCGACTTATTCAATTATTTTAATTTATTTAATAAATATATAACTTAATTATTTTACTTATAATGCAGCTATCCTAGAACATTCTGGTATTCGGTGACTGCTGTTGAGGAATAGAAAGCCTCATTCCCTCTCGGCTGCCATCATCGAGTAAGCTACTGGCCTGACGATGGGTGCGTCGTAAGAATGAAGGAACATCTAATGCTTCACCACCGCCTTTTATCAGGCGACGAAGTTCCTCACGGCTAACTACCTGGCCTTTTTGAGCACCAAAGCCAGTGGCTATAACAGTAATCTTGAGTTCACTGTCTGGCATTTCGGGGTCATGGACAACACCAAAGATGATATTGGCAGTTGGGTCAACTGCCTGACTAATGACTTCAGCTGCTTCATTGCATTCGAAAAGGGTCAAGCTGGGACCACCGGTGATATTAAAAACAATACCCGTAGATCCCTTTATAGAGACATCAAGCAATGGGCTAGCCAATGCAGATCTGGCTGCTTCGGCAGCACGGTTCTGACCACTTCCTATTCCAACAGACATCCATGCTGGGCCGGCATCCTTCATTACAGACTTGATGTCTGCAAAATCAAGGTTAATCAATCCAGGAACGGTGACAACTTCTGAAATGGATTGAACGCCCAACATCAAAGCATCGTCTGCCTTTTTAAAAGCACTATCAACACTTGTTTTAGCATCGCACAGGTGTAATAGACGATCATTGGGAATGATAATGAGGGTATCTACTTTAGAAGTAAGATTAAGTATGCCTTCCTCAGCTACCTGTGAACGGTGCCCGCCTTCGAAAGTGAAGGGTTTGGTGACAACTCCAATGGTGAGAGCACCTGTGGTCTTTGTAATTTCAGCTACTACGGGAATGCCACCAGTGCCGGTGCCACCTCCCATACCTGCACTTACAAATACCATATCAGCCCCCTCGACAAGTTCCTCAATTACCTGTCGGCTTTCCTCAGCTGCCTTTTGACCCATCTCATGATGGCCCCCCACCCCCAATCCTCTGGTCAGTTTTTCCCCTAATTGAATGCGAGTAGGAGCTTCAGATAATGCTAGTGCCTGGGCATCAGTATTCATAGCTATAAAATCAACACCAGTAACTCCCTGAAGAACCATGCGGTTGATAGCATTACAGCCGCCTCCACCAATACCGATAGCCTTGATTTTCGCTGGAATTGGAGAAGAAATCGATTTTGACATATTATTACCTCCTTTATAATATTACAAGATGCATTATTTTATTATCTCTTAGATACGGAATAGTTTTCTCATTAAATTGCCAAGACCTCCAAAGAGACCACCTCTTCTTACCTTCCAGGCTGACTTTGCTCTATTATTTGACTGCCATAAGATTAAACCTACAGTAGTAGCGTAGGCAGTGTCGTTCAATATATCAGTGATGCCATGGACTCCTGAACTTAGAGGACGGCCCCTTCTCACTGGAATCTCTAGCTTGGCTTTTCCTAAATCATCTAGCCCTTCTAGATTAGCCGTACCACCGGTTAATACCAAACCATAAGGTGCAAGGGTTCTACAATCCGTGGATGGTAATTCTAGAAGTACGAGTTCAAATAGCTCTTCCATACGGGAACGCACAATGTCACAAAGGTCACGGTAGGAAGCACTGTGCCCATTTTCTATTCCTGATACTGTAGCTTCTTTGTTGATATCCATTCCAGGAGTTACATTGCCGTATGCCTTTTTCATTCGTTCAGCTATATTAAAGGGCAGGCCTAAACCTATAGCGATGTCGCTGGTGATTTGATAGCCGGCTACTGGAATGATTGCAGTGTGGTAGATGTTCCCCTGCCTGAATACAGCTATATCAGTGGTTCCTCCTCCGATGTCAACCATGACTACCCCACCTTCTCTCTCCTGTTCAGTTAACACGGCCTCACTGCTGGCAAGAGGTTCCAGGATTAAATCATCAACATCTATTCCAGTACTACGTATGCATTTAACCAGGTTTTGCACTGAGGATACTGATGCGGTGATTATATGAGTTTCCACATCCAGTCTGTTACCGTGCATTCCTACTGGTTCTTTTACTCTCTCTTCACCATCTAGGGTATAGTAGCGAGGGATGGCATGGAGTAGTTTCTTGCCTTCAGGAACAGGTAAATCACGGGAAGCAGATAATACCCTCTTGAGGTCTCGGGAGCGAACCAGGCGGTCATTTCGAGGAATGGCTACAACGCCATGATTGTTAATACTGCTGATATGCCTGCCGGTTACTCCCACATAAGCAGAATCAATCCTGATACCACTGATTGTTTGGGCTTCTTTGATTGAACTGGCAATAGATGACTTGGCTTCATCCATATTGACCACAATACCTTTGTGTAGGCCATGACTGGGAACAACCCCTACCCCCAGAACTTCAATGTTACCTTGTGATTTGATATCAGCTACGATGGTTGCTATTTTTGTTGTGCCTACATCAATAGCTGAAACAATTTTGTGTACCATTTCCAACCTCCTTTTTTTATTTGCCGTCTTGGCTAAGTCGCTCAGCAACTCTCATTTTCCCACTGCGACTACGTGGGTTGTTTTCTATCTCTGATAAACTGGGTTTGATTACCTTTTTTGATATTAACTTTAAGCTGGCAGTGTGTCCGCAGCGGCATACTATTGCCTCGGGTGGACATATACAATCCCTGGACTCACGTTTCATAAATTGCTTGACAATCCGATCTTCCAGTGAGTGATAGCTAATAACAACTAATCTACCTTTAGCACGAAGAAGACTAACAACCTGGTCCAATGCTATCCTCAGGTTCTCAAGTTCCTGGTTGACAGCGATGCGAAATGCCATGAAAGTCTTGGTAGCAGGATTAATCCTACCTTGCCTGTATCCAATAGCATCTTTTATCAGTCTGGCAAGTTCGGAGGTGGTATTAATTGGACGGTTTTTTATTATCAGATTGGCTATCTGACGACTATTCCTTTCCTCTCCATAATGCTTGATAATGTGTGCTATTTCTTTTTCTGTGTAGGTATTGATAATTTCTGCAGCTGTTGGTCCTTGCTCTGGTGTAAATCTCATGTCGAGTTGAGCTTCATTCCGAAAGCTAAAACCACGTTTAGCTGAATCTAATTGCCAGGAGGAAACACCAAGATCAAATAGAATGCCATCCACTGGATAGAAATTGTTTTTAAGGCAAATATCCTCAAGATTATTGAAATTGTCATTTATAAGGGTAACTGCTTTCCCATAGTTGTTTAGTTTTTTTCGAGTGATATTAAAAGTTTCAGTGTCAGCATCAATACCTAGAAGCTTACCTCCGGGTAAAATGTGCTTTAAGATGGCTTCTGTATGTCCTCCAAGTCCCAATGTGCAGTCTATGTAGGAGCCGTCAACATGAACTTGCAACCCCTCTATTACTTCTTTGACTAGAACAGGAATATGACTTGGTATTGGTACCACTGTGCTTGTCATCATGCCTCCGGGCTTTCTACTATCTGAGATACCTGGTTATCGGATTCCTTCTTTTCCACCTTCCATAGTTCAGAATCCCATAGCTCAACAAAGTTATTCACTCCTACAACAACTACGCCCTCCTTGATTTCAGCATAGTCACGTAAAGTTGGAGGTAATATTACTCTTCCTTGCTTATCAAAAGAGACACTGAACGCAGAGCCGAAAATTGAACGATTAATTCTTCTTGAACTGGTTGCACCCATTGCCTTGGAAGACAAGCTCTCAGCCAGTCTTTTCCACTCGATCAAAGGGTAAGCAGCAATACATTTATCGATTCCCCTGCTTAGTACTACGCTATCCTTCATGTCGCGCCTGAATTTCGGAGGCATGGGAGCCCTTCCTTTTTCGTCAACTTTATAATTATATTCTCCAAAGAACATGTCTCTTCCCTACTTTTTGGTATTATCTTCCCTTATTCCCCACTTTTCACCACAACCATGTTATACAATAAAAGCTATTGTATATTTTGTCAAGCTTTTTAGCCTTTATCGCAATATTTTTATTGGATACCTCAAATATGATAAGATTCACTATAGGAAAATAGTCTTGGAAACCACCTGATGCGTATTGATATATTTTGTCTCTTTCCTGAAATACTAAGCTCTCCCTTAAACCAGAGCATTATTAAGAGAGCAACAGAGCGTGGTATGGTCAATATAGTAACGCATAATATTCGGGACTATACTCATGATAAACATCATACGGTAGACGATTATTCATATGGAGCTGGACCTGGGATGGTACTTAAACCTGAACCTATATTTGAGGCGGTGCAGGCGGTAAATGAGCAAATCAATGCTCAAGAATCTCCTGTTGTTTTACTTACTCCGCAAGGTCGATTACTGAATCAGCAGGTACTTCAGGAACTAGCCAGCCATCACCATTTTATGTTAATCTGTGGACATTATGAAGGTTTAGATGAGAGGGTCAGGGAGCATCTGGCTACGGATGAGATTAGTATCGGCGATTACGTGCTCAGTGCTGGTGAGATAGCTGCATCGGTGTTGATTGATGCGGTAGTGAGATTAATTCCAGGAGTGCTCGGTTCGCAGATGTCGGCAAGCAGTGACTCACACTGGGATGGACTCCTGGAATACCCCCAATATACTAGACCACAAGAGTACAAAGGTTGGTCAGTACCTTCGGTATTGCTATCGGGAAACCATAGTGAGATAGCACGCTGGAGACGACGACAGTCAATCTTGCGGACGGTGCAGAGACGCCCCGATCTAATAAGTAAATTAACCTTTACGGACGAGGAGAAAAAATGGATATCAGAAGAGTTGTCGAACCTAGAGTAAATGCACATATCCCTGAAATCTCACCTGGTGATATTGTCAGGGTTGGACTGAAGACTATTGAAGGTGATAAAGAACGTATCCAGAACTTTCAAGGTATGGTGCTAGGGATCAAGAAGGGAGTTGATGGAGGGAATTTCACTGTGAGGAAAGTATTTTTAGGGATTGGAGTGGAGCGCACATTTTCTTTTCAATCCCCTTTGGTTCAGAGTGTTGAAGTACTTCGGCGTGGTAAAGTACGGCGAGCCAAGCTTTACTATATGCGACAGCTTAGCACAAAACAAACTCGACTTAAGGAAAGGTCAGAGAAGGTAAAAAAGCAAACTGTGCAACCGGTTGAAGAAACTGTCTCCGAATCCGAAGTAGAAATAATAAGCTCTGAATAAGGATCTTGAATGCGATATGCCGAGGTAGCGGTAAACTCCCCTGGGAGTCGTTCTACTTATTGCTATGCCATCCCTCCATATTTAGAAGTTGGGATTGGTTTTGCAGTGTTGGTGCCCTTTGGGTCTCGTGTTGTCCAAGGCATTGTTGTTCAACAAAATAATCAGTCATCAGTTGAAACTACTAAAGAAATAGCTCAGTGTATTAGTGATTACCCTTTGCTTTTACCCCGGCAAATAGAGATTGCCAAATGGATAAGCCGATACTACCTCTCTTCTCTATATAGTGCCCTTGCATTGATGTTGCCCCCCTCATTCAGGCAAAAACCGAGCACCTATTTTCAAGCTGTGGAGTCTGTAGGAGATATGCCTTCATTGACACCAGAACAAAATAAGCTTCTAGAGTTCATAATGCAGAGGGGAAGGGTAAGCTTAAAAGAACTCGGTGGGGCAGTTGGAAAAAACAATGCCCAACGGCTTAGCATGCAACTTCTTAACTATCACTTGATTGAGAGGGAACATAAGATTCCTCAAGTAAGTAAAGGCCCCAAACAGCTAGCTTATGTAAGCTTAAAAAATAGCAAGGATGAGGTTGAAGCTGAACTATCTAGGTTGAATCATGCCAGAGCCCCCAGGCAATTAGCCGTGTTAGAATTCCTTCTCAAGCAGGCACGTGTTATCTCATTAGGAGAATTAAGAAAGTCGCTCAACTGCCCTTTGAGTACTATTCGAGCACTGGAAAGGCGTAATATTCTTTCTATTGAAATGGTCAATATCAGACGCGATCCATTGTCTCACTTCAACACTACTACCATTTCATCTCCTGTTCTTGCCTCCTCTCAACGAACCGTGTGGGAACAGATGGAGGCAGATTGGGATAGCAGAGATAATATTGATCCATTGGTATTTTTACTTTTTGGAGTCACCGGTAGTGGTAAAACTGAGATTTATTTAAAAGCTCTGGACAAAGTGGTTGCCATGGGCAAGAAAGGGATATGCCTTGTTCCTGAGATTGCTCTTACACCGCAAACAGTGGAGAGGTTTGCCGCTCGCTATCCGGGTAGGGTGGGTATATTGCATAGCAATCTTTCACCTGGAGAACAATATGATGAATGGCAATGGATAAAGGAAGGAAACTGTGATGTTGTCATTGGTCCAAGAAGTGCATTATTTGCCCCGCAACCAGATCTTGGGCTTATTATACTGGATGAAGAACATGGGCAAATGTATAAACAGCAGGATCGTTCACCCCGTTACCATGCTCGGGAAGTAGCTATTCAATTAGCTCAATTGAATGACGCTGTTGTTATTCTTGGTAGCGCTACTCCTGATGTTGCTAGTTTCAATAAAGCGCAGTCAGGGGAGTATAAGCTTATGACATTAACCAAGAGGATTACTTCCCATGCTCATAACCAAATAGTAACTAAAGATGGCAAGTTTTCTTTACCGCCAGTTACTTATTCTACTCAGCCTGCGATGGAAATAGTGGATATGAAGAGAGAGCTTAAAGCAGGAAATATGAACTTGCTAAGTCGTCCCTTGTTGGCTGAGATGAGGAAGACACTGGAGCAAAAAGATCAGATAATCCTCTTTCTTAATCGCCGGGGTACGGCTACCTTCGTTCAGTGCCCTAATTGTGGGTTCGTGTTTCGTTGCCCCCATTGTTCTGTTGCTCTTACTTATCATTCTCAAAAGGGGAGATTGATATGCCATCACT
>CAYPSP010000002.1:0-5066 GCA_964413335.1 uncultured Dehalococcoidales bacterium | reverse complement strand
TATTGCAGTTCCTCATTCTTGCCCAAAATGTTCCGATGTCAGGCTTATGTTTCTGGGTATTGGTACTCAAAAAGTAGCGGAGGAAGTAAGGAGGGTTTTTCCAACCGCAAGATTGCTCCGTTGGGATAGCGATGTTACTGGCCATAGATATAAACATGAGGAATTGTTAACTGAATTTCGTGCTCATAGGGCGGATATACTTATTGGAACTCAGATGATAGCTAAAGGACTTGATTTACCTCAGGTAACCCTAGCTGGAATAATCAGTGCTGATACCAGTATTAATCTGCCTGATTTCCGTGCTGGAGAACACACATTTCAACTTTTATGTCAGGCAGCTGGTAGAGCTGGGCGTGGCTTCAAGGCAGGTAAGGTAATAATCCAAACCTATTCACCTGAAAATTATGCTATTCAAGCAGTTGCAAAACATGATTACCTGAGTTTCTACAGATATGAAATCAACTACCGTCGTCAGTATAATTATCCGCCGTTCAGCCAACTCATTCGCCTGGTATATAGCCATACCAATAATGAATTATGTCAACAGGAACTAAAAAAGCTAAGTTGGAGGCTTATCAGCAAAATACAAACTATGGGTGTAAACAAGCTGAGTCTGATTGGTCCAATGCCTGCATTTGTCCATAGAGTAAGAGGAAAGTATCGCTGGCAACTTATCATACGTGGCGATAATCCTGCTAGCTTGTTATCAGGAATAATTCTATCTACAGGTTGGACCGTAGATGTTGATCCAGTAGGAGTAGCTTGATGAAGAATGTGAAGTTGCAGAATAGCAAAGAACAAAAAAAGGGCATTAAAGTTTTAGGTCTACTGGGTAGTCCCAGGAGACAGGGTAACACTGAAATCCTGCTTGATAGTGCGTTGGCAGGTGCTGTAGATAGAGGGGCTGAAGTAGAAAAACTATTGCTTTCGGAGATGGATATCTCCCCATGTAAAGAAATTTATGCGTGTCTTGAAGCTGGTAGATGTGCCATCCATGATGATATGCAGATTATCTATGAGAAGATTTCAGCTGCCGATCACCTGATATTTGCATCGCCAATATTTTTTTATGGTATTACAGCACAGGCAAAGGCGATGGTGGATAGATGCCAGGCGCTTTGGGTGAAAAAATATATATTAGGTATAGGTAGAGAGGGTACTCGTGCACGGCGTGGAGTATTTATTTCAGTAGGAGCGACGAGAGGGAAAAATCTTTTCGAAGGCGCAGTGCTGACGGTAAAATATTTTTATGATGCAATAGGAGTTAATTATGTTAATGCTTTGCTGGTTAATAAAGTCGATACCAAGGCTCGGATTAGAGAACATCCTTCAGCTATCAGAGATGCCTTCCTACTGGGGCAACAACTTGTATTTCCAAGTTATTTACGTTGTTGCAAAACTACTAGTAGTAATGGTGAAGACTAATATATTGATAAGGAACTATATTTGGGGAATTGATTTAAGATACGATATTATTGGGTTTGATTTCAGGGGATAAAAATTGGCTTGAGAGAAGGTGAACGGCGATGGATGAAGCGACAGAGAACTTGCTAAAGATTACCAAACTTAGTGTGGCAGTAGAAGGAATAGAAATACTACATGATATTAGTATCTCGATTAAGGCAGGGGAGACACATGTTCTTTTTGGTCCTAATGGGAGCGGAAAGACCACATTGCTCATGACAATAATGGGTTTCCCTAAATACAAGGTGACCAAAGGGAGCATAGTTTTTAAGGGTAAGGATATCACTGTATTACCTGTGGATGAGAGAGCTCGCCTGGGTGTAGGAGTATCTTTTCAGCGGCCACCGGTTGTCAGGGGGGTTAAGATACATGATTTGCTTAATACATGCACTCGAGACCTGGTTGAAGAAGGGGACATCCTTCGTCTGGCTGAGAAAGCTGGCATGGTTGATTTCATGGATAGAGAAATAAACTATGGATTTTCTGGAGGAGAAATAAAACGTTCGGAGTTGATGCAGTTACTTGCTCAAAAACCAGAGTTAAGTCTATTGGATGAGCCTGAGTCGGGTGTTGATTTGGTGAATATTGAAGTGATAGGGAACTTGATAAAAGAGCTGTTAGAGAAAAATTTGTTGATACGTGACCGTACTCATGCTGGTCTTATTATTACGCATACTGGCCTTATTCTTGAATATGTTAACGCTCGAACGGGATATGTTTTGATTGATGGCAGAATAATCGGGGAGGGCGATCCTCGTGAGATACTAGCTACGATAAAGGAAAGAGGTTATAAACAGTGCATAGAATGTTCAAGGTAGAATCCCCTCAATCTGATAAAGAAAAGGCGAAGGTAGCAGCATCCAAGGTGGCCAGCAATGGTGAAGATGTTGATTTGACTGCTTATATAAGCTCTACAGATGAACAACCTCGTCAGGCTGATCCATCTCAGCTTCCAGAGAAGACTAAATCACGGATGTTGGAAACAGGTATTGTTTTAGATACTGTATCCAAGAGGGCAGGCACCTTTATTCAGATTGATAATACGACAGTCCATAGTTCAAGCCGACAAGAAGGTATTGAAGTTATGGCTATTAGTAAAGCCCTGGAAAAATATGATTGGATGGGTGACTATTGGTGGAAAGCGGTAGCAGTGGATGCCGATAAATATACTGCTAACGTTGAACTAAACCAACGCAGTGGGTATTTTATCAGGGCTTTGCCTGGTTATAAGACGATTTACCCCGTTCAGTCCTGTCTCTATCTGTCCCAGAATAATCTAGCGCAGAAGGCACATAATATTATCATTGCTGAGGAAGAATCAGAATTACATATAATTACTGGGTGTGCTACTCCATCAGAGCAGGAAGCTGGTTTACATCTTGGTGTTTCTGAGATTTATATTAAAAGAGGAGCGAGGGTGACGTTCACCATGATACACAACTGGTCACCAGGTATTGCGGTTCGTCCCCGAACAGGAATATATGTTGAAAAAGATGGAGTGTTTCTCAGCAATTATGTAATCATGAAGCCGGTACGTTCCCTACAAATGAATCCTGTTGCCCGATGTATTGGTGAGAATGCAATAGTTAGATTTAATAGTGTGCTACTAGCAACACCAGGCTCTACAATGGATGTTGGGTCTAAAGTTATCCTGGATGCTAGGGCAAGTAAAACGGAGATCATATCTCGAGCCATAACCACTGGAGGAAAGATTATTACCCGTGGATATATAGAAGGAAATGCTCTTGATGTAAAAGGACATTTGGAATGTCGAGGACTTGTTCTACGTGAGGGTGGCATGATCCATGCTATTCCTGAACTTAAAGGGAACTTGGCTGGAATTGATCTGTCTCATGAAGCTGCGGTGGGCAAAATCGCAGAAGAGGAAATAGGATACCTGATGGCGAGAGGGCTAACTCGTAGTGAGGCTACAGCTATTATTATTCGTGGTTTTATGAGAGTGGATGTTGAAGGATTGCCGCCTCAGCTTAGTGCAGAATTAAGTAAGGCAATGAAGGATGGCGAAAAGGATATCATGTAACTATTGTTGGTTATCAAAACAAAGAATAACTGGATATATTTTGGGTAATAGAAGCGTAGTAAAAGTCTCATATTGAGAGAGGAGCGTATACTGTAAATGAAAGTGGCTTGTGCTGTGGATAGGATACGGAAATTAAAACCAAGTGCGGTCAAGGACATATTGAATAAAGATAAGAGAGGGCGGTTTCTGCTCTTGGATGTGAGGCAATCCGGCGAGTATGAGTCAGGACATATTCCAAAAGCCGTGTTGGTTCCTCTAAATGAATTAGAGGAAAGGCAGAAAGAAATAGATCGGGATAAAATAATCATTGCTTATAGTCGCTCTGGTCATGTGAGTGTGGCAGCAGCCATAGTGCTATATCAGTTGGGGTTCAGAAGCCTGTTTCATTTAGATGGGGGTATCTCCAATTGGTCTTATGGAATTGTTACTGGCCAGCCTGAAGTAGTTGTTAAATCAACGGATGATAAGTTGCAATATAATAATATTTATATGGAAGCTATGGCGGTAGAGATGGGATTTAAAAGCCCACATCATTTCAGTAATAACAAGACATTAGGTCGGGCTAGAAAAGCTGTAATAAATTTGTTTAAAAAGAAGCCAAAGTTACTGAAGAGCAATTCTGATATTAAGAATATTCTCATGCTATCTATCAAACTTGAAAAAGATCATAAAGAGTTTTGTATGGTGGCAAGGGATAAAGCGAAGTCGACTCAAGAAAAGGATATATTTCAGGCATTAGTCGATAATGAAACTGAATCTATACAGAGATTATATACTTGTGCCTCTGGGCTGGCAGGAGAAGAGAATCTGCCTTCTCTTAAGGAACTTGAGCAAGAAACAGGGATAGGGAATATTGAAGATAATGTTAAAGTAAATCCATTTGTTGCCAAGGTATATAATGAATTTACTGATGAGATGGAGTTATTTGAAACAGCGGTGGAAAAAGAATATATTTATCATGATTTCTTTGAGCAGTCCTCAATAGCAGTGGATAACTCAGATATTAAAGCAATGCTATACCAACTCGCCATTGAAAAAAAACATCATGCTAGCATTCTGCTGGAACGATAGCAGGAATTGGCTGATTCATGTGATTATTTGAAATATGTATTCAACTTTTCTGAGGAAGGCTAGTATATGCGCATAAGGTAACTAAGTATGGCAGTGATAAAAATACGTACATTATCTGACCCTGCTCTACCTGATCCAATATTGCGACAGAAAACAAAGAAGGTTGGTGCTATTGATAGTGCTATTAAGAAACTTATTGATGACATGATAGATAGCATGAGAGCTGCCTCAGGTGTTGGTCTTGCAGCTCCTCAGATAGGGCTGTCTCTACGGATAGCCGTTATTGAAATACCAGAAGCAGAAGTAATTATCTTGATAAATCCTGAGATAGTAAAGAGGAAGGGGAGCCGATTAATAGAAGAGGCTTGCTTGAGTCTGCCAGGATATAGTGGGCATATCAATCGTTCGTTAATAGTTAAGGTGAGTGCACTTGATCGCCATGGTAGGAAAATCGTTGTTGTAGGAGAGGATCTTCTGGCACAAGCCTTAG
>CAYPSP010000001.1:0-28625 GCA_964413335.1 uncultured Dehalococcoidales bacterium | reverse complement strand
GCGGCACATATTTCCCCTTCCCCTACCACATCAAGAACAATTTTCTTTCCTGGCTGCTCGGAAAGCGGCTTTAACCTTAATTCTTTGACATTCAGAATAAACTCTATAACATCCTCTTTCAAATTAGGGATACAACTAAACTCATGCTGAATCCCGTCAATTAGAATCCAGGTAACTGCAGCACCAGGTAGAGAACTAAGCAGTACGCGACGCAGGGCATTGCCTAAAGTCACACCAACTCCTTTCTCCAAAGGTTCAACAATAAAACGCCCATAATTACCAGTTGTTTCCGTGCATTTGATATCTGGTACTAACAAATCAGCTAACAAAAAATCCTCCTCCTACTTACCTTGAATAGTATTCAATGATAGATGCCATATCATATTCAGCCACAAAATCACCTTCAGCAGGTAAGGCTAAAACAGCACCTTCCATTTTTTCTTCGTCAAGGCTAAGCCAACCAGGAATAGTTATCGCTTTAACTTTCTCCACAACTGTTTTATAGAGTTCAGTTTTCTTACTACTCGGGCTCCATGTTATTACATCACCCGACTTAACCAGAAAAGAAGGAATATTCACCCTGCGCCCATTAACCATTATATGATTATGATTGGTTATTTGCCTTGCCTGAGCTCGAGAGTCTCCAAAACCCAGACGATAAACAACATTATCCAGACGTCTCTCCAACAATATACGAAGATTATCCCCTGTATTACCATCTGCTCTAGCCGCCTCAGAATAAAATCGTCGGAATTGCCGTTCCAACATTCCATAGCTAAATCTTACCTTCTGTTTCGCTCTTAGTTGAAGTCCGCGATCTGATATCTTAGGTGCTCTACCCTGAAACCGCCCACGGGATGATGCATTCTTTTTTTCTATAGGACACTTAGGACTAGTGCATCTCTCTCCCTTAAGCATAAGTTTCTCATTTAAATAACGACATAGATGACATTGTGGCCCCGTATAACGTCCCATTCTATACTCTTCTCCTTCCGCGAGGGCGACAACCATTATGGGGAATAGGTGTTACATCTCTAATACCCGTAACAGTAATCCCTGCAGTTTCTAAAGCACGAATAGCCGCTTCCCTTCCACTACCAGGTCCCTTAATATAAACCTCAACTCTTCGTAAGCCGTCACTCATAGCTTTGCGTGCCGCTCCCTGAGCAGCCAATCCTGCAGCATAGGGAGTACCTTTCCTAGAACCCTTGAAACCAGCAGACCCTGAACTACCCCAAGAAATTACATTGCCTCCCTTATCAGCGATAGTAATTACAGTGTTATTGAAGGTAGAATGAATAAAGGCTCTACCCTCAACAATACCTTTACGTACTCTTCTCCCCTTAACAGTCTTTTTTTTCTTTGGCATTAACTCTACAACCTCTCTATTTCTTAGTTGCTCCTCGCCTCTGTCCCCGACCTGCAACCGTCTTCCGTAATCCCTTTCGGGTACGAGCATTAGTTTTTGTTCTTTGTCCATGAACCGGCAAATTCATACGATGCCTTGTTCCGCGTAAACATCCTATTTCGATAAGCCTCTTTACGTTAAACTGGACCTCTCGCCGAAGATCCCCTTCCACCTGATACTCATTGGTGATAATATCACGAAGTTTGCTTACATCTGCATCAGTGAGATCCTTTACTCTGATACTGGCATCGACTCCAGTAATAGACAAAATTCGCTTACTTGCCGTAATTCCAATACCATATATATGTAACAATGCTACTCTGATAGGTTTATTTTGAGGAAGATCTACTCCTGCTATACGTACCATACTCTATTACCCCTGCCTTTGTTTGTGTCTTGGATTTTCACAAATAACTCTAACGACACCTTTTCTTTTCACAATCATACACTTGTTACAGCGACGCTTTACTGAAGCTCCTACTTTCATTATTGTCAACTCCTGATCCAAAATCTCTAAATGATATAACTTATCTTGCTTTGATGTCAAAATGTCTATTTCAGACGATAAGTAACCCTACCACGGCTCAAATCATAAGGAGAAAGTTCTACCAACACTCTGTCTCCAGGGATAATTTTAATATAATGTTTTCTCATCCTGCCTGAAATATGAGCCAATACCATATGGCCATTAGCCAGTTCAACGCGGAACATCGTATTAGGCAAACACACCGTGACTTTTCCTTCGATTTCTATCTTCTCTTTTTTTACCATAAGCTCTAATAACAAGTGAGCACTTCAACTCCTTCATCGTTAATGGCAACTGTATGTTCAAAATGGGCCGAAAGACTTCCATCTGATGTCAGCACTTTCCAATTATCATCACTAACTCTAGTACGCCAGCCACCTGCATTGACCATGGGCTCAATAGCCAAGACCATACCCGTTCGCAATAAAGGTCCTCCCTTAAATGCAAAATTTGGTACCTGTGGATCCTCGTGCAAGTCTCTTCCTACCCCATGCCCTGTATATTCTCTAACCACTGTAAACCCTTTTGATTCGACATAATTCTGTACTGCCGTTGAAATATCCCCGACATGGGCGCCACGACGAGCCTTACTAATACCAGCCTCTAATCCAGCCTCTGTCACCTCGATAAGTTCTTTAGCCTGTTTAGTTACTTTCCCAACAGCGACAGTTATGGCTGAATCCGTATGAAACCCTTTATAAATTACTCCTGCATCCAAAGAAACAATGTCACCTTCTTCTATCACTCGCTCTCCGGGAATACCATGTACTATTTCATCATTAATAGAAACACATATATTTGCAGGGAACCCATGATAATTTTTAAACGAAGGTATAACACCCTGCCTTTTCGCCTCTTCTGCCATGATAGTATCTAACCGGCAGGTCTTAACACCTGCTTTAGTTTCTTTTCTCAATGTGGCTAATATATCCGCCAGTATCTTGCCACATTGCCGCATTATAGCTATCTCCGTAGAAGACTTAATAATTATCATGTCTCTTGCTAAGCCACCTCAAATAATATCTCTTCAGTCACTTTTTCTATCCCTTGATTACCATTCACCTTTACCAGCTTATTCTGTTTTTTGTAATATCCTAAGATAGGAATTGTCATCTCTTTAAAAACTTTTAGCCTATTTCTTACAGTCTGCTCATTATCATCCAGTCGCTGATACAATTCCCCTCCACATTTATCGCATTTACCGGCCACAACAGGAGGAAAGGTCACTTGATGGTAAGGTGTCTGACATTTTTTACAAATCCAACGTCCACTAAGTCGTTTTACTAGTTCCTCCTCAGGAACCTCAACATATATTGTTTTATCAACGGCTTTTCCCTGTTCTGTTAACATCTGGTCCAGCGCCACTGCCTGTTGTACAGTTCGAGGAAAGCCTTCAAGTATCCATCCCGTATTACAATCAACTTCGCTTATCCTCTGTGAAATCATTTTTATTACTATTCCATCAGGAACCAGAGCCCCTTTCTCCATATAACTCTTTGCCAGTAATCCTAACTCAGTATTATTATCAACGCTTTGTCTAAACAGGTTCCCAGAAGCAATATGAGGTAAACCCCTATTTTGGCGGACTATATCTGCCTGAGTACCTTTTCCTGCCCCCGGAGCACCCAATATAACAATATGCAATTTGCCTCTCACCTTACTTCAAGAAACCATCATATCGGCGCATAGTTAATTGAGACTCAAGTTGCTTCATTGTATCTAGTGCGACTCCAACTGCGATAAGAATTGCAGTACTAGAAATTGTTAACACAGTAACACCTGTTATTTCCCTGGCGAAAAACGGCATTACAGCAATTGCACCTAAGAACAGCGCACCACCAAACGTTAGATGTTTGATAACATGATTTAAATACTCTGCTGTAGTCTTTCCTGGTCGCACACCAGGGATAAATCCCCCCTGTTGTTGCAGGGTTTTAGGCAAATCCATCTGTTCAAAAATAACCATGGTATAAAAGAAGGTAAACCCCAGTACTAGCAAGAAGTACAAACCCCAGTACACCAGTCCCATAGGCAGGCTTGCTCCTGAATTAAATATATTGTAAATACTATTCCATAAGTTTTCATTCTGACCACCTGGGTTCATAAAATAACTTGCAATTAAGCTTGGAAACTGCATTAAGGCAAGAGCAAAAATGAGAGGTATCATTCCTGCAGTGTTCACTCTCAAGGGAATATACGTTGACCCTGATTGCCTGTACATCCTACCTCCGCGAAAACTACTGCGAGCATACTGCACAGGAATACGGCGATGAGCTTCAATAAAAGCAACCACAGCCACTAAAGTAACCAAGCCAAGAATAATAAACACCACTAATCCAAATGGGTCTTCCTTAGCCACGAAACCCCGACCTATCATATCCGGCAAACTGGCTACAATCCCCCCAAATATTATTATTGATATACCATTTCCGATACCTCTCTCGGTAATCAGTTCGCCTAACCAGATAAGTAAAACTGTTCCTGTAGTTAGAGAAGCAACTACCACAAGAGTACTCAAAGGGTCAAGGTATTCAATAACCCCCTGGCTACGTAATAAAGTCAGTTGTCCATATCCAGCGATAGCAGCCATAGGCACCATCACTAAATGTGTTATTTTGTTTATTCTGCGTTTACCTGCTTCTCCTTCCTGCGCAATACGTTGCAACGCAGGAACTACTGGAACCAATAACTGCATAATTATCGATGTAGTAATGTAAGGATATACCCCTAGTGCAGCAATACTGAAATTTTTCATTGCTCCACCGCTGAATAAATTAAGCATACCCAAAAGCTGATTCTGTTCAAATAGCTTGCTTAAAGCCTCTCCATCTACACCAGGTAACGGAATATGAACTAGAAAACGGAATATAACCAGAATTAGAAAAGTGAACAACAACTTGTGCCTTAAATCTGGTAAGGCAAACATGTCCTTCATCGCCTGAAACAGGCGTGATTGATTTTCTCTACTCTGCATATTAAGTCCTCTCTACTTTCCCCCCAGCGGCAAGTATCTTGCCCTCTGCAGTGCTAGAGACATTTTTTACTTTAACAATCAACGAATGATGAAGCTCCCCCCTACCAAGTATTTTTACTTGTTGTTTATTTGAACGAATTAATCCCACCTCATATAGCTTTTGAACATCAACTTCCGTCGCTTCTGGAAATACTTCCAATTCGCCCACGTTAACAATATCATATTTTATTTTGAATATATTCGTAAATCCCCTCTTCCTAGGTAACCGTTGTATCAATGGTAATTGCCCACCCTCAAATCCAATCCTTACCCCTCCACCAGCGCGAGATTTCTGTCCCTTGCAACCTTTCCCTGAATAGGAACCATGTCCACTGCCATCTCCTCGACCCACCTGCTTACGTTTGTGTTTAGAGCCCAAAGATGGTCTCAAGTCATTCTGTCTCACTCCTCTTCACCTTCTTCCAAATCTTCATCAGCTACTTTTACTTCTTTCTTCAAATTGGCAAGCCCAAGAATAGTCGCTCTGGCTACATTAACTCTATTGGAACTACCCAACGATTTGCTAACAATGTCTTTTATCCCTGCCATCTCAAGCACAGCACGAACAGTATTACTAGCAATCATCCCTTTCCCAGAAATTGCCGGTCTCAATAAAACTTTTGATGCTCCAAATTTAGCTAAAATCTCATGTGGTATTGACGTCTTTTTAATAGGGACTTCAATAAGTTCCTTTCGTCCTGCAGCACTTGCTTTATGAATAGCTTCAGGAACGCCCGACGCTTTAGCTAACCCCACACCAACATGTCCTTTCTGGTCCCCAACTATCATTAGAGCACGAAAGTGTAATCTCCTTCCCCCTTTAACTACCTTGGTCACACGATCAATAGATAACAATTTTTCATTGAGTTCCATGTCCGAAGCATCGATTTTATACTGTTTCCCGATTACCCTGGTAACTGCTTTCATATGGTAGTCCTCATTTCACTCAAATTATCCATCATCTAAAACAAAAGTCCTTCCTTGCGTGCGCTTTCCGCAAGAGTCTTTACCCTCCCATGATACATGTAACCTCCTCTATCGAAGACCACTGTTTTTATTCCTTTATCCAAAGCCTTTCTAGCAATTGAGGCACCAACAACCTCAGAGGTTTTGGTCTTATTCAATTTCTCAACATCTCCTTTTATCTGAGGATCTAAAGTTCCCGTAGAAGCCAAGGTTTGGCCTATAGAATCATCTATGATTTGAGCATAAATATGATTTAAGCTGCGGAACACACACAATCGAGGTCTAAGAGATGTACCATGTATTTTTTTCCTAGCTCTTTGGTGCCGTATTATCCTAGCTGATCTTGAATTCTTCTTAGCCATTACCTTTTTTATCCTTTAGCAGCTTTACCAGCTTTACCTGGTTTTAGACGTAGTCGTTCTCCAGCATATTTAATGCCCTTCCCTTTATATGGGTCAGCAGGCCGTACAGCACGAATTTTCGCTGCTATTTCACCCACTGTTTCCTTATCAATGCCCTGAATATGTATTAGATTATTCCTTTCAACAACGGCTTTAATACCACTAGGGAGAGGAATTTCGACAATATGGCTAAAACCAACTTGTAGCATAAGCTTATCTCCCTCTTGACTGGCATTATATCCCACCCCGTTAATTTCCAAAACACGCTCAAAACCTTTGTTTACTCCTTCAATCATATTAGCTAACAGAGCGCGTGTAAGTCCATGTAAAGCACGATGCGTTTTATTATCACTAATTCGCGTTACTAATAATTGTCCATCTTTTAACTCAATAGGCGTAGCAGTAGAAAAACAACGACGTAGCTCCTTTTTATCTTTTTTTACTACTACCTCGTTGCCTTCAAACACCACATCAACCCCTTGAGGTACAGAAATAGGCAACAAACCAACTCTAGACATCCATTCCTCCTAACTTAAACTACCATACATAGCATAAAACTTCTCCACCAAGTCCATTCCTCCATGCTTTTTGTCCTGTCATGATACCTTTAGACGTAGAAACTATAGCAATGCCTAGCCCTCCATAAACACGTGGAATCTCACCTTTTCCATGATATACCCGTAAACTAGGTTTGCTTACTCTTTCCAATCCCATCAACGCTGGTTCTCCGTCTATATATTTTAAATATATCTTTATAATCTGCTGTGTTTTGCCTTTAATGATTTCATAATCCTTGATGAATCCCTCTTCTTTCAAGATTCGTCCAATAGAGATCTTCGTGCGTGATGCAGGCACTGGCACGTCTTCATGGCCTGCCACAACCGCATTTCGGATTCTGGTCAGCATATCAGCAATTGGATCAGTTATTGTCATCTAAACTCCTCACCAACTCGACTTTCTTACTCCAGGGATTTGTCCCGTTACAGCTAGCTCTCTAAAACAAATTCGACATAACCCGAACCTACGCATATAACCGCGCGGTCGGCCACATAACTGGCAACGGTTGCGTTGCTGCACTGCGTATTTAGGAGCTCTATTCGCCCTGGCAATCTTAGATTTTTTAGCCATTTTATCCTCTCTTGAAAGGCATCCCCATAAGTTCCAGCAGACACCTAGCTTCCTCATTGTTCGGAGCCGTTGTAACTATGGTTATCTGTAAGCCACGAACTTTGTCTACCTTGTCATAATCAATCTCAGGAAAAACAAGTTGTTCCTTTAAACCCATACTATAATTGCCTTGACTGTCAAAAGAATCCGTTGAGACACCTCGAAAGTCGCGAAACCGTGGTAATACTACATCTACCAATTTGCTATAAAATTTATACATCCGTTTGCCACGTATCGTCACCATAAGTCCAATTGGCATACCCTCTCTCAGTTTAAACGCAGCAATAGATTTCTTTGCTCGGGTAATTACGGGATGCTGCCCCGAAATCGAAGCTAAGTCTCTCTCTGCCACCTCAAGAACTTTTGGGTTACTTATCGCTTCACCCAAACCCATACTAACTACAATTTTTACCAATCTGGGTAACTGCATTGGGTTGTTATAACCCAACTTCTCTTTTAGCATAGGTACTATCTCTGTTAAATACTTCTCTTGCAATCCAGCAGTCATTTTAAACCTACTCAGTCAATTATTTCCTTACACGATGAGCAAATTCTCACCTTTCGACCGTCATCTAGAAAACGAAACCCTATACGCGCACGACTGCTACATTTATCACAAAATAACTGCACATTAGATGCATCAATCGGCCCTTCCAACTCGATAATACCAGCCTGTCGGGTTCCACGACTGGCCCGAGAGTGGCGCTTTATCATATTGAGTCCATCAACAACCACTCTATGTTGTTTGCGCATAACACGACGCACTTTCCCTTTTTTCCCTCTATCTTTACCAGCGATAATTATTACACTATCGTTTTTCCTAATTTTCATTTTAATCTTATACTACCTCTGGAGCTAACGATATTATCTTATTAAATTTCTTGTCTCGGAGCTCTCTGGCAACTGGCCCAAAGATGCGGCTCCCTTTAGGATTATTTTTATCATCAAGAATCACTGCAGCATTCTCATCAAATTTAATATATGAACCATCAGGTCGCCTATAAGTATTAGCTACACGTACCACAACAGCCCTGGTTACTTCACCCTCTTTCACTATACCATGCGGCACAGCTCGTTTTACCGTGACAACAATGATATCCCCAACATGCGCATACCTTCTTCTCGTCCCACCAAGAACATTGATACACATTACTTGCTTGGCGCCAGTATTATCAGCCACTCTAAGCCTAGTATAATATTGAATCATTTTCCCTTCAATTGCTCCATTCTGACTGCCTGACCCTTAGATATTATTTCTAAAACTCGCCATCGCTTTTCTTTTGATATCGGTTTTGTTTCTAATATTCTGATTTTATCACCAACATTACAAATACTATCACCATCATCCACCTTGTATCTCTTTATTCGCCTGATAGCTTTCCTATAAAGGCGATGACGTTTCACAACCTCTACCCCAACTACCACGGTTTTTACCATTTTGGTGCTTAATACCTGCCCTATCAGAACCTTTCTTTTACCAATATAAATCATCTTATGCCCAGTTCCTTTTCCCTTATTACTGTTTCCAGTCTTGCAATCTCACCTTTCGCTCTTGGCAACACACGATGATTAACCAGTTGTCTTGTTGCCAACCGAAAACGCAACTTGAAGAGGTCTTCATGTGCCTCCTCTTTCTTTTTCAACAGCTCTTCAACGCTAAGAGCCCGCATTTCCTCAACTTTCACTCTCTATCCTCTTTCCTCATAAAGCTAGTAGCAATAGGAAGCTTATAGCCTGCTAGATGAGTAGCCTGACGTGCCATATTTTCCTCTATTCCGTCCAGCTCAAACATAATCTTTCCTCGTTTAACCACTGCAACCCAATGATCAGGAGCACCCTTTCCTCCACCTTGTCTGGTCTCTGCTGGTTTTTTAGTTACAACCTTATCAGGGAATATACGTATCCACATCCGTCCGCCACGTCGTAGATACCTGACCATCACTCTACGTGCTGCTTCAATTTGCCTTGCTGTTATCCATGCTGTCTCATCAGCTCTTAAGGCAAATTCTCCAAAAGCTATATCCACACCCCTATGAGCAGCACCTTTCATTCTACCTCTATGTGTTTTGCGGTACTTCACTCTCTTCGGTTGTAACACTTTCTCTCCTTACTTCAGAAATGATATCACCTTTATATATCCATACCTTTACCCCAATACAACCCATCAATGTACGAGCTTCAGCAAAACCATAATCAATATCAGCTCGCAATTTATGTAATGGCATTTGCCCTTGATGAATGCTCTGAGACCTGGCTATTTCTGCACCTCCAAGTCTTCCACCACATTTTATTTTCATACCTTTTGCACCAAGTTGCATGGTCCTAAATGACGCCTGCTTCATTGCACGTCGTACAGGAACTCTTGCCACAAGCCTATCAGCGATGTTCCTGGCTACCAGACACGCTTCAAGCTCAGGTTGCTCAATTTCCCTGACAGTTAACCTGACCTTCTCGCCACTAACATTCTCCAATTCTGTTTTCAACGTTTCTACGTTCTGTCCACCTCTACCAATCAATATACCAGGATGCGCAGAATATATCGTTACACTTAACTCATTCCCTGTCCGCTCTATTTCAACTCGCGCTACATGCCCTGCAGCACACTTTTTATCGATAATTCTACGTAATTTCAAATCACTCAATAAGTAATTGACGTAATTCTTCTTACTGTACCACTTAGCTGACCAACCACGAATGTATCCTAGTCTAAAACCATAAGGATGAACTTTATGCCCCAAATTTATCCCTCCTCAAGGAAAACAGTAATATTACTTGACCTCTTTAAAATAGGACTTATTCGTCCTCTCGACTTCGGACGGAATCTCTTCAGAGTATGCCCTGAATCAGCAGAAATACTACTAACCCTGAGATCTCCAGATGACAATTGAAAATTATTCTCTGCATTGGCCATTGCTGATCTGATTGTTTTAGCTACAGCTTTAGCTGATGGCGTAGGTGTAAAACCAAGAATCGTTAAAGCCTCGGTGACATTCTTACCTCTCACCATATCTACAGCCAAACGAACCTTCCTGGGAGATATGCCAATATCTTTTGATACAACTCGTAATTTTGCCAATTCTTATCTCCTTGCCTGTACAGTCACCTTTGCCTTGGTGATATGCCCCCTGAACGTCCGCGTTGGAGCGAACTCAGCTAACTTATGCCCAACCATATTCTCTGTAATGAAAACAGGTAAATGTTTTCTTCCATTATGTACAGCAATAGTATGTCCAATCATCTGAGGGAAAATAGTGGAAGCACGAGACCATGTTTTTATAATATCTTTCTCTTTAGAGTCATTGAGTGCTTCGATCCTCTTCATTAACTTGGCATCACAAAAAGGTCCTTTTTTTAGTGAGCGTGACATTTCTATTTTTCCCTTCGTCTTACAATCATTTTATTTGATATCTTACGACGACGCGTCTTGTGCCCTAATGCTATTTTCCCCCACGGTGTTTTAGGATGTTTTAACCCTATCGGAGACCTTCCTTCACCACCTCCATGCGGATGGTCGCGAGGTGTCATAGCAGACCCTCTAACTGTCGGCCGTATCCCGAGCCATCTCTTTGCCCCAGCTTTACCTAGCCTCAAATTCTCATGATCGGTGTTTCCAATCTGTCCAACAGTTGCCCAACATTTTTCATGAAATCTGCGTGTCTCTGTAGAAGGTAAACGCACTATAACATATTTTCCTTCTTTGCTTATTATCTGAGCAGCGGTACCCGCACTATGGACTATCTGTCCACCCTTCCCAGGTTCCATCTCTAGATTATGTATTAATGTACCTGCAGGTATTACGGACAACGGAAGTGCATTACCTGGTTTTATATCAACATCCTCACCAGCTTGTATCATATCCCCTACAACCAATTTAACCGGAGCCAGTATATATCGCTTCTCTCCATCAATATAATGTATCAAGGCGATCCTAGCTGAACGATTTGGGTCATACTCTACCGAGACAGCTTTACCAGGAATCCCAATCTTATTTCTTTTGAAATCAATTATCCGCAGTTTCCTCTTACTCCCACCTCCACGATGACGTACCGTGATAACAGCACGATTATTACGTCCTGCCTTTCTTCTTAAACTTACTAATAAAGATTTCTCAGGCTTTACACCAGTTAAATCGTCAAAAGAAGCTCCTACTTTCCCTCTCATTCCAGGAGAAGTGGGCTTATATGTTTTTAACATTATCTTTTTCTCTCCCCACTTTACCTATGGATGATTTCTTTGCCACCGTGTCTTCTTCAACAATTTCTTATGATGATGCTTCGACATCTTATTCTTTCTCCATTTTACAACTGAACCCAAAGTTTACCTTTCCTCCTTAGCCATATAAAGAGTGTTAATAAGAAACATTATCCCACATCGGCTTTTTATCTTCATACTTTATTTCATTCACAATAGTACTTTTAAACACCTTCAAAAAAGGTAATTTTATCACTGGGCTCTAATCTAACTATCGCTTTCTTCCAAGAAGGCGCCTTTACTATTCTTCCACCCATCTTCTTTCTCTTCCCGGGGATAGTAATCACATTTATTTTAACCACAGTTACTTTGAAAGCCTTCTCTACTGCTTCTTTTATCTGCGGCTTGTTTGCAAACTTGGCCACTTCAAATAAGTATTCATTCTTTTCGTCCTTCAGCATAGTAGCCTTTTCCGTGACTAAAGGACGTCTTAATACTTCATAAGGATGCATCTTCACAGATTTCTGGTTCTCCATAACTTTTCTATATTTTGCAATGCAGGAACAGTAACTACTAATGTTTTGTACGAAAGCAGTTCCAAAACATTAATCTGTGCGTAAGACAACACTTTGATATTAACCAAATTGAGTGATGACTTCAGCACATTAACACTGGCTTCCTCGACGACAATCAGTACACTAGAATCTATTTTAAGTGCCGCCAAGATATTACTTAATTCCTTTGTCCTTGGCTTTTCAAAATAAAGCCCTTCCACTATCTTCATTTCCCCTTCCCTTACTTTAGAAGATAGCATAGACTTCAGTGCCAACCGCCTCATTTTCTTAGGCATCGATTGCCTATACGTACGCGGTTTAGGCCCAAAAGCCACTCCACCCCCCCGAAGTAGCGGAGACTTCACATCCCCTCTTCTAGCTCTTCCAGTATGTTTCTGCGCATATAATTTACGTCTACTCCCTTTAACTTCACCCCTGGATTTTGCAGAGGCTGTCCCCTGGCGCCTATTAGCCAGCTGCATCACCATTGTCTGATGAATCACAGCCTCGTTAGCAGGCAAATTAAAGATACTTTCATCAAGCTCAGCCTGCCCAACAACTTCTCCTGCAATATTATATATAGAACCTTGCATACTCTATTTATTCACCTTTTCAATAGCTAATATGGAGTTCTTTGCTCCGGGAGTAGCTCCATTAACCAGAAGCAAACTACGACCCATATCTACTTTAACAACCTTAAGGTTGCGCACAGTGCATTTTTCATCCCCCATGTGCCCAGCCATATGTAACCCTTTTAGCACTCGTCCTGGAGAGCTACCAGAACCAATTGACCCAGGTGCACGATGGCGGTCAGATTGCCCATGCGTTTTTGGTCCACCTCTAAAATGATAACGCTTTACAACACCCGCGAATCCTTTACCTTTCGATATTCCTCTCACTGTTACCCGATCCCCACTTTCCAAGAAACCTAAATCCACCTTCTCTCCATCTTTAACTGATTCTATATCATGAGTTCTAAATTCTCGCAAATAGTCAAGATTCTCCGTTAGTTCTGTATTACTACCGGCTCTCTTTAGATGCCCCTTTTGTGGAGAATTAAGTTTGCCGAAGTTGTTATAACCCAACTGTATAGCATCATACCCATCTTTTACCTGCTTCTTCACTTGAGTAACATAGCAAGGTCCTACCTCAATCGCACTAACTACCACCACTTCTCCTGTATCCAGGAAAATGCGGGTCATACCTATTTTTTTTCCGAGAATATAATTAATCATTTTCCCATTACAACTTTATATCTATCTCTACTCCAGAGGCCACATTAATCTGAGTCAAGGCATCAATAGTTTTATTTGTTGGTTGTAATATATCAATAAGCCGCTTATGTGTCCTGATTTCAAACTGCTCCCTGGAATCTTTATCTATATTCGATGCACGAATAACACAAAATTTCTCTATTGTCGTAGGTAATGGTACAGGACCTACAACTATGGCTCCTGTACGTTCCACTACTTCTACTATTTGACTCATGGACTGATCCACAAGTTTATAATCAAATCCCTTAATTTTTACTCGGACTTTTTGACCAGCCATTATCCCCCCTCTAATGAATTCAGCACTTGCTCCGTTAACCCTTGCGGCAATTCTTCATATTTACTAAATTCCATAACGTATGTTGCCCTACCCTGACTAAGCGATCTAAGAACGCTTACAAATCCGAAGGTCCTGGCTAAAGGAACATAGCAACGAATACTAGATGACTCATCACTAGTTTCCATGCTATATATATGTGCCCTGCGGGAACTAAGCTCTCCAACGATATCACCTAAAAATCGTTCAGGTGATATTATTTCCGCCTTCATAATTGGTTCCAGCAGAACAGGCTTTGCCTTGACCATTCCAGCTTTAAAGCCAATTGACCCTGCTATCCTAAATGCCATTTCTGAAGAATCAACTTCATGATAACTGCCATCAAATAAAGAGACGCTAATATCTACTATGGGATATCCTCCCAATTTCCCGCTTTGCAGGGCTTCTTTGACACCTGCCTCTACTGCAGGAATATATTCTCTAGGTATAGCCCCACTGCGAATTTCGTTGATAAATTTAAACCCACTACCTCTCTCAGCCGGCGCTAACTTAATCCAAACATGTCCGTATTGACCTTTGCCGCCTGACTGACGGACAAACTTCCCTTCAGCTTCCACAGAAGCAGTAATCGTCTCCTTGTAGGCTACACGAGGTTTACCAACTGAAACCTGAACTCCAAACTCACGTAATATGCGTTCTGCCTGTACCTCAAGATGCAATTCTCCCATCCCCGAGATTAATACCTGACTAGTTTCAGGATTATTGATTGCTTTAAAAGTAGGATCTTCCATAACCAGTTTAGTAAGAGCATCTCCCATTTTATCCTGATCAGCCTTGTTTTTAGGCTCTATTGCCACAGAAAGAACTGGCTCAGGGAAACGTATCGATTCAAAAAGCACAGCATGCGAACTATCACAGAGAGTATCACCAGTCTGGGTTTTTCTAAGTCCCACTGAAGCAACAATGCTGCCAGTATCAGCTATGCTAACCTCTTCGCGCCGATTAGCATGCATAACATATAATCTGCCCAACCGCTCCTTTACCCCTTGGGTAGCATTAAGAATTTGCATGCCTCCCTTAATCTTGCCGGAATATACCCGCAGATAAGTAAGCTTGCCCATAAAAGAGTCTGTAACAACTTTATAAGCCAATGCCGAAAACGGTTGTTCATCACTTGCTTTACAAAAGATTTCCTTCTTACTCCGCATATCAATAGCCTTAATCGACGGTACATCCAATGGGGAAGGAAGGTAATCTACAATGGCATCAAGTAAAGGTCGAATACCTTTACCCTTTAGGGCGCTACCACAAAGTACAGGAACTATCTTATCTTTAACAACCATTTTCTTTATAGCAGCCTTAATTTGTGAACTTTGTATTTCCTGCCCATCAAGATACTTGGCCATGATATCATCGTCATACTCAGCCACTTTTTCGATGAGGGCTTCCCGATGTTCAGCCACAATAGCCCGATAGCTTTCAGGGATGTCATCTTCCAATGGCATCAATTTAGGATCCTCAGGAAAAGTAACAGCTTTGTTTTCTATGAGGTCAATAACCCCCTTATAAGAAGCTTCACCACCAAGAGGAAGTTGTATCGGCAATACTATAGCTTTCAAACGCTTCTCAATCATTTCAATCGTACGATAGAAGTCAGCACCAAGCCTATCCATCTTATTTATAAAACATATTCTAGCTACATTATACTTGTTTGCCTGACGCCACACCGCTTCTGATTGAGCTTCAACTCCTGCCACAGCATCTAAAACAACGACCCCCCCATCCAATACCCTTAGGCTACGCTCCACCTCAGCAGTAAAATCCACATGCCCTGGCGTATCTATAATATTGATACGATGCTCGTTCCATTCACACGTAGTAGCTGCTGATGTTATTGTGATGCCACGTTCCCGTTCCTGGTCCATCCAATCCATAACTGCCGTCCCATCATCAACCCCTCCAATTTTATAGGTACGCCCAGCATGGTACAAGATTCTCTCCGTAGTAGTAGTCTTGCCAGCATCAATATGGGCAATAATACCAATATTCCTCACTTTTCCCATAGGGAAAACTCGTGACATAATTTTATTCTTTACCTCAAGTACTGCTTGCAACTTATCTTTTTACCAACGATAATGAACAAAGGCTTTATTAGCTTCTGCCATCCTATGAACATCATCACGCCTCTTAATAGTCATCCCCTGACCCTGAATAATATCGCTTAACTCAGAGGATAGCTTCTCTGCCATGGATTTTCCGGCACGCTTCCGTGCCGAAGCAATTATCCAACGCATAGCCAGAGCGTTACCCCTGCTTTTTTCAACTTCTATAGGCACTTGATATGTCGCCCCTCCGACACGACGTGGTTTAACCATAAGCTGAGGAGTAGCATTTACAATCGCCTTCTCTAAAATCTCTTGAGGTTCGCTGTCACTTCGCTGGCTGGCCATCTCCATTGCTTTGTAGACAATCCCTTCAGCCGTCGCCTTCTGGCCTCTCATCATTAGCCTGTTGATAAACTTAGCGACTAACTGACTACTATATCTGGCATCAGGTGCCGGTATTCTCTTTACAACTTTTTTTGCTTTTCTTGACATTCGATTCCTTTTTAGCCCTGATCTCGCTTAGTTCCGTAAAGACTACGTCCTCTTTTACGGCCGACCACGCCCTCAGCATCAAGCGTCCCCCGAATAATATGGTATCTGATACCTGGCACATCCTTAACCCTGCCACCGCGTATCATTACCACTGAATGTTCCTGTATATTGTGTCCTTCACCAGGAATATAGGCATTCACTTCCATCTGATTAGTCAACCTCACTCGAGCCACTTTACGAAGAGCAGAATTAGGTTTCTTTGGCGTAACTGTTTTTACCTGGATACATACCCCTCGTTTCTGGGGGCTTCCTTTAACCCACCTGGTTTCATTATTCATAGCATTATGAATAAAATGCAATGCAGGTGCCTTGGTCCTCTTAATAATTTTCTTACGCCCTTTTCGGACAAGCTGATTAATCGTCGGCATTACTTTTCCCCACTTACTTTATACAGCCTAAAAAGCCACCTAGCTATACACTGGGCCACAACCCCTAAAAACCCAGCCCAGTTACAACCAGCTGGCTTTTCTTTAGCCTTAAGCGATTTAATATCTAATATAGAATCGCCAAACACAGAAATTTAACATAAAGAACTCCTCGTGTCAAACAACGCCGTATTGACAAGCCTTTCGCCGTCCTTTACTATGCTACAAGTTATCTATCTCAGAAGAATCAGCTAAGGATATTATTAGCGATCACCATATCAGCTTTGATAGTATCATTCATTTATGGTTCTATGATCAATCAGCTGTTCAACATACAGTTTAAAGATAGACTATGATTATTCAATGTGATTTTGATGGTACAATCATAAACAACAATTTGAGTACCCTGCTTAGAGAGAATTTTGCACCTGAAAACTGGCAGGATATTGAATCCGACTATTTGAAAGGAATAATTTCCGTAGAACAGAGCAACAAATTTCAGTTTGCCTTGATAAAAGAACCAAAAGAAAAATTACAAGAATTTGTATGCAGACATATCAAACTTAGGGCAGGCTTTATTGAGTTTATCTGTTATTGCAATGAGAAACGCCTGCCTTTTGTTATTGTCAGTAGTGGGCTTGATTTTTATATAGAACCTGTTTTAAAAAAAATTGGCTTACATAACCTTGAGTTATACTGTGCGCAAACAGTTTTCTCTCGTAACGGTATTGAAGTGTCCTATTATGACCCTGAAGGAAACCCCCTCGACCAAGGATTCAAGAATAGCTACCTTAGATGGCTTCAGAAAAGAGGAGAAGAAGTCATTTATCTTGGAGACGGCCTCTCTGACTTGGATGCTGCGCATCAGGCTAACCATGTGTTTGCCACTGGCAACCTGCAGTATTTACTTGAGAGAGAATCCATTACATACCACAGTTTCTCTGACTTCTATTCTGTGCTCCGTACAATTCACCATCTTTCATGATTCCAATTGATGGCCAATCAGAGCCGTATATGACAGCTTATTGCTGCTCAATCAGAGAATTTTTCCTCTTTGTATGATAAAAAGAAAGGAGCGTTGAACAACTTTCTATTGACATACACCACAATTGCCAAGTAGTGTACGCTAACCTAAAAACGACTACTTAATATTTGTATAGAGTGGTGGGCCATTGTGGACTCGAACCACAGACCCCGGTCTTATCAGGACCGTGCTCTAACCAACTGAGCTAATGGCCCACATTTAATATACTATAGCTTTTGCTTAAAGCTGGTGTCAAACTATCACTAAAGGTTCAAACTATGAAACAACAAGCCACTTAAATAGAACTATCCATCTCCTTTATCCCAGTATTCCCAGGAAAACGCCTCCAGCAATAGCTGCGCCAATAGCTCCAGCAACATTAGGTCCCATAGCATGCATCAACAAGAAGTTCCTTGGATTTTCCTTCTGCCCCAATACCTGTACCACTCTCGCAGACATTGGTACAGCTGACACACCTGCAGCCCCAATCATCGGATTTATCTTTTCTTTAGAGAATAAATTCATTATTTTCGCCAGTATTACGCCGGCTCCTGCTGCAGTGGAGAAAGCTACAACCCCCAAAACCAGTATCAGTAGTGTTCTTGGTCGTAAAAATACCTCAGCAGGCATACTTGCGCCAATGGCCAGAGTCAGGAAAATGGTCACAATGTCAACTAACGATGTCTGGGCAACCTCACTAAGCCTTTCAGTAACACCACTCTCTCTAAATAAATTGCCTATCATGAAAAGTCCCATGAGAGGAGCAGCATCAGGAACTAAAAGAACTACAACAATTGTGGTTATTACTGGAAATAGAACTTTTTCTAACTTCGAGACGTGTCGTAGCTGCGGTTTCATATAAATGGCTCTTTCCTCCTTTGTAGTGAGCAACTTAATTACTGGAGGAAGAATAATAGGAACAAGTGCCATATATGAGTAGCATGCCACAGCAGTAGCTCCTATCAAATGAGGAGCTAGAATAGAAGTAACATAAATGGTTGTTGGTCCTTCAGCTCCACCTATTATACCTATTGAAGCCGCTTCAGTAAGATTAAAACCTACAACCAACGCCAAAAAGAAGGCAAGATATACTCCAAACTGTGCAGCGGCACCTAACAGCAGTGTTTTCGGATTAGCCAGCATCGGACCAAAATCGGTCAAGGCACCAAGGCAAAGGAACATAATCGGTGGCAGAAATTGCCACATAATCCCAAACTTAAATATCCTTGATAGAATACCTATTGGAGTCGTTGGAATAACTGACTGGTCGGTTTGCTCCATGGTCAACGTTGAAGCCAGTACTTGTCCCGCCTTCACATATTGTCCTGGCGAGACCTTAATCTCATCTACTCTTCCAAAAACAGGAGCTTTCACCTCTCCAGAATCAAGTTCAAAGAGGATATCCCCCTCCTTAAACTTTTCCCCTTCCTCCATCTGGACCTGCACCACATGACCTTCTATAGGAGCTCGTAGTGTGAGTTCATAGTCCATCACCCCACCAAGAGGCAAATTAACCAGAATCATACCAAATCCAATTGGAACCAATAACAATGGTTCCATTTTTCGGGCAACTCCTAAGTAAATAAACAGGCTACCAATGGCAATCACCAAGGCATTGCCCCAATAGAAATGTTGAAAGCCAGTCTCTAATAACCCAAACACCTTTGTTCCTCCAATCGCCTTTCGCTATAATAGTTTATATAAAGCAACTATGTTTGTTGTCTTTTTTTTGGCTCGCCCTTATCAAGCCTGTTAGAAACTAGCTTAGTTATTCGAACTGTAAAACCCAAGACCACTAGTATGATAAAAACCAAGCCAAAGCCACCTGCTGCGATCTTTACAGCCAAATTCCAATCTATCATTATAGTGTAGAGCCCCCTTGATCTTTTTCCTTCCACAAGATATCTATCGTATGCTTAATAATCCCATAGCTAAATCCACGGTAACTAAGAACATTCTCCAATCGCCGCCTAAAGCTAGTATAATCCAAGTGAGTTAGTGTTTGCGCCCTATTACTCCCCAGAGTATAGGCATTAGTTTCATCATCTATACCTTCAGTCACCTGTTTAATAATCCCTTCCTCCACATTCTTATCAGTAAGTTCCTCAATTATCAATCGTTTACTCTTGGGTTTATTAGATAATTGAGCATCTTTCCAAAATCTAGCAAAAGCATAATCGTCGATTATATCTTGTTCTTTAAGCTTCTCAATGGTCTTTTCAATTACCTCTGGCTCAAAACCGCGTTTCCGCAGTCTCTGTTTCATTTCCCCTTCGCTTCTAGGACGATAACTTAGATAACGATAGGCGACATCAATACATTGTGCAGAAATATCACGGTACCCCACTTGACTCTATGCCTACTTCCCTTACTTCCCGGTGGTCTTAATTGCGGTTTTCTGTTTAAGCGAAATGCTTGCTATATCTGGAGAATTCCTTATCTCCTGTTCTAATTGCAAAGCAATATCACCATATTCCTTCAAATAAGTCTTGGCATTTTCCCTGCCCTGTCCTAGCTTAATATCACCATAAGTGAAAAATGCTCCTGCCTTTTTCACCATGCCAGCTGCGACACCAAGGTCCAATATATTTCCTTCACTGCTAATACCCTGCCCAAACATGATATCAAATTCAGCAGTCCTGAAAGGAGGAGCAACTTTATTTTTAACTACCCTGGCTCTTATCCTGCTACCTATTATTTCGGCCCCTTGCTTTATTGCATCGCTTCTTCTCAGGTCAATTCTTACTGAGCTATAGAATTTAAGCGCCCTTCCTCCAGGGGTTACCTCAGGATTGCCAAAAACGATGCCTACTTTCTCTCTCAATTGATTGATGAAAAGCACGGCTGTTTTGGACTTAGAAATAGCCCCTGTTAACTTTCTTAATGCCTGTGACATCAACCTGGCTTGCAAACCAATATAAGCCCCACCCATTTCCCCCTCTATTTCTGCCTTAGGCACCAGTGCTGCTACACTGTCGATAACAACCACATCCAATGCTCCACTCCTCACCAGCGTTTCAGTAATCTCCAATGCTTGCTCTCCCGTATCAGGTTGCGAAATGAGCAAATCATCAACTTTTATACCACAACGAGCCGCGTAAGCAGGGTCCAAAGCATGTTCTGCATCAATATATGCCGCGATGCCTCCATTTTTTTGAGCCTCAGCAATAATATGTTGAGCAATCGTAGTCTTACCAGAAGCCTCAGATCCAAAAACTTCAGTAACTCGTCCTCTAGGAATTCCTCCAACTCCCAAAGCCAAATCGAGTGCTAGTGAGCCAGTAGAGATGACTTCTCCAATTAATTCAACAGCATCCTGGCCAAGTTTCATAATAGAACCTTTGCCAAATTGCTTTTCTATCTGTTCAATCGCCAATTCGGCTGCTTTCTCTTTATCTGTAGCCACGAAAGTCATGCTAGCACAATTGTCTACCACAAAGCAACAGAACCTTATCATTCATGAATTCACACAAAAACATCTTTTTCAATCATGGCAAGAAAAACAGATATTATTGTTTAAGATAATAACTCTCATATTAATTCTAGTACAACAAAAAAATGAGACTCAATATTGACGCTATCCACCATCTACACTATAGTTAATACTGATCTAGACAAGGAGAAAACTGAAATATGAGTAATGTAGAGAACCAATATTATGGATATGCTGGCAAATTATTGAGAATTAATCTAAGTCTGGAGAAGGTTTCAGTAGAGGAACTAAACGCTGAAGTATTAAGAACATTTCTGGGCGGAGTAGGATATGCTACACAGTTACTATATAACGAAACCTTGGCATTTTCTGATCCATTAAGCCCTGAAAATAAATTGATATTTGCCACCGGCCCTTTAACTGGTACTGGTGCCCCTGGATCAGGATCTATCGAAGTATGTTTCAAATCTCCACTTACTGGTATCTGGGGGGAAGCACGTGCTGGAGGAGAATGGGGTAGCGCTTTGAAGAGAGCAGGTTATGATTTCTTGGTAATAGAGGGCAAGGCTAAAGAAGCGAAATACATCGTAATTCATGATAGCAAGGTAGAGATACGACCTGCAAAAGCACTCAAAGGGAAAAGCTCATCGCAAAAAGAGGAGTTTCTCATAAAGGATGAACTAAAAGACGCCTCCTTTGAGTTTGTTGAAATAGGTCCTGCAGGCGAGAACATGGTAAATCTTGCCTGTATTATGAGTAAATCACGCGCATTTGGAAGAGGAGGAGCAGGCGCAGTAATGGGATCAAAGAATCTACTTGCAGTCGCAGTAAAAGGAAGCGGAGAAATTCCAATAGCTCATCCAGATGAGTTTGTTGCAATCTGCAAAGAGTATTACAAAAAGGTTGCTGAGATAACTGCAGGAAAAGGGATGGCAGCAGATGGCACTACAGGTATGCTGGTTGGATGTGACGATACAGGAGATATTCCAACAAAAAACTGGAGGTCTAATTCATGGGGAAAAGGTGCTGAGTTATACGCTCACTTTAAAGAAAAAAACCTTGTAAAAGCCAAACCATGCTATAAGGGATGCATATTAAGATGTAAAAGAATTTGTAAAGTCGACTCAGGGCAATGGAAAACCCCACAACATGAAGGGGGTGAATATGAAACCATGTCCGCCTTCACTTTTTTTGTATACAATGAAGATGTTGATGCTGCAGTACACGCAGATTATCTATGTAACGAGTATGGATTAGACACTATCTCCACCGGTGCAGTCATCGCCTTTGCCATGGATTGCTATGAGAACGGCATTATCACTGACATGAAAGCCGATGGTCTGAATTTATCATGGGGAAATGCTGAGACCATAGTGACACTAGTAGGAAAAATAGCCAGCAATGACGGCCTCGGTGAACTTCTTGGCAAAGGAGTTAGACAGGCAGCACAGGAACTTGGTAATGGAGCGGACAAGCTGGCAATCCATATAAAAGGTTTAGAAGGGCCTGCACACGATCCGAGGTCAGGAAAAGCTCTGGCTGTAACATACGCATTGGGTAACAGAGGCATGTGCCATATCCACCCACTTAATGCTGCGGCATATGACAACCGAAAAAATAATTTTGGCCTACTTCCATACGGACTGACCGATCCTCAAACATTAGATCGCTGGGAGGAGAAGGGCAAAGGAAAGGAAGCCAAGCTTCTCCAGGATTTTGGGATTATGCCAGACATATTGGGCATTTGTAAGTTCTACATATTTCGAGGTATCGGGCCAGATGAGTTAGGCAAGTTAATTACCACATTGACAGGTTGGGACATTAACGGACAAGAAATTCTGGCTACGGGAGAGCGTGTATACAACCTTCAAAGAAAATTTAATGTGAGGGAGGGGATAAATAAAGCAGATGATATGCTTCCAGAGAGATGTCTCCAGATGCCAGAGTTCGGAAAATACTCCCTTGTATCAGCATGCCAACTAAAAGACCCCATAAGTATGATTGAAGAATGTTACCAAGCCAGAGGCTGGAATCAAGAAGGTATCCCTAAAAGTTAGGAAGGCTAGCCCTTCCTCTTTAAATACCATCTTGGTATTACCCAAGCAATACTGCCTAAAATTAAAGCCCCTACAACTATAGAACCAGCACCTAAAAGAGCAACATCCTCCCAGAAATATCCGGGAAACAATCTAGGTAGATAGCCAGTACTTGCCCACCATGGATTACTAAAGGCAAGATGGTGGAATTGGAGAAATAGTTGTTCAAAATCAACAAAAAGGGTAGCCAGTCCCACAATAACCATAACAGCCAGAGTCAAAGCACAACCATAGCTAACTCTTTTTACTAAATCACTCCAGTTGCCTTTTATCCACAGCAAGAAGGCTAAAATATAAGTAGCCAGATAAACCAGGCTTACCACTAAAATCAAGGAATTTAGCAAAAACAGGCGTCGAACATCGGCAAGATGGGTGAGTTCACGATTCTGCTCATTTTCCTGGTACAGTAAGATTTCTTTACTAGACCTCACGTGTACGGTTAACTGTGGTGTTTCTATCTTATAATTGAAATAACCTACCAACGCCTCAGCAACCTCGGTCAACTGCTGTCTATCAATCCCTGTATCCTCACTTACAGCATACTTATCGAACCCATATTCATAAAGACGAACACTATTAATCTCCAATTGAATAGTACCAGTGACAAGAGTCAGAGAAACACAAAAAATAAATAACTTAGCAGCAATACCTCTAAAAATCCTCATCTCACTCTCGCAATATGAACAACGTACAGCATAAAACAAGCATGTTATAATTCACAATGTGCCTAAGAAATTTACCCATCTTCACGTTCATACTGAATATAGCCTTCTTGACGGTATGTGTCATATCCCTCTTCTCATCGCCCGAGCTAAAGAACTTGGTATGGATAGTCTGGCCATTACCGATCATGGAGTGATGTATGGCATTATCGATTTTTACACTGCAGCCAAAGAAGCTGGCATTAAACCTATCCTTGGATGCGAAGTATATGTTGCTCAGACTAATCGCCATAATCGAGACCCCAAATACAGAAAACCATATCATCTTACATTACTAGCTAAGAATAAAGAAGGATACCATAATTTAATAAATCTGGTTACCAAGAGCAACTTTGAGGGGCAGTATTACAAACCTAGAGTAGATAGAGAACTACTGGAACTGCATCACAAAGGGATTATTGCTCTTTCTGGCTGTATGAATGGAGAACTTCCTCGTCTTATCCTGGAAGAACGAGTTGATGAGGCTGCTAAAACAGCTTCCTGGTACAAGGAAATATTCAGTGATTATTACATTGAAATCCAGCGGCATCCTATTCCTGAACTTGAAACAATCAATAAAGGACTTCTCCTCCTCTCTAATAAACTTGATATTCCACTGGTAGCAACAGTCGACACTCACTATATAAAGAAGGAGGATTCATACACTCATGACCTATTGCTGTGCATAGGAACTAATTCCACTGTACAGAATGAAAACAGAATGAAGATGGCAGGGGATTATTTCTATCTTAAGAGCCCTGAGGAAATGGAGCAACTCTTCAGTGACCTGCCCCAATCTATAGATAATACTCAACTTATCGCCGAGATGTGCCAGCTAGAATTAGACTTCAGTAAACATCATTTGCCAGAAGTAATTCCTCCTGAAGGTAAGACAGCTGAATCCTTTCTATCCGAGCTATGCTGGCAAGGCTTGGAAAAGCGATATCCTACTCCTAACCATGAAGCCAAAGAGCGTCTCAAATATGAACTTGATGTAATTCAGAAAACCCATTTCGCCGATTATTTCCTGGTTGTTTGGGACATTGCTTCCTTTGTACGAAAGAAGGATATCTACTTTGGCGTACGAGGAAGTGCTGCTGCCAGCTTAGCCCTATATTGCCTTGGCATTACGGACATCAACCCC
This sequence comes from uncultured Dehalococcoidales bacterium, assembly GCA_964413335.1. Taxonomy (GTDB): domain Bacteria; phylum Chloroflexota; class Dehalococcoidia; order GIF9; family AB-539-J10; genus JAUUZT01. Next base: position 3,431 of record CAYPSP010000001.1, on the reverse strand, counting down.
CTGACTTACAATTTAGTTTTCGAGCGCTTTCTCAATGTTGAGCGGCGTGAGATGCCAGATATTGATCTTGATTTCCAGGACAATCGTCGCGATGAAGTACTTGCCTATGTCAATGAAAAATACGGGAGAGACCACGTAGCCCAGATTATTACATTTGGTACTCTAGGCGCAAGAGCAGCATTGAGAGATACGGGAAGAGCTCTTGGATTACCTTACAGCCAAGTTGACCAGGTTGCCAAACTGATTCCTTTAGAGCTAACAATAACCCTGGAAAAAGCACTGGAAGATAGTAAAGAGTTTAATGATATCTATTCCCAAGATGAGACTGTACATAATCTCGTTGATTCAGCCAGGAAATTAGAAGGCCTTGTCAGGCATGCTAGCACACACGCAGCTGGTGTTGTTATAGCACATGATCCACTGACTGAATACCTACCACTCCAGCCAACAAGCAAAGGAACAAATAATGCTGCCATGACCCAGTATCACATGAAAAACATCGCTCTCCTTGGCCTTTTAAAAATGGATTTTCTCGGATTATCAAACTTGACCATTCTGTCCAAAACAATAGAGACCATTCAACAAACACATGGTGAATCCATAAATTTGCAGCAAATACCATTGGATAATAAAAAAACCTTCACTTTGCTTGCTTCCGGAGAAACAAAGGGTATATTCCAGTTGGAAAGCAGTGGCATGCGTCGTTATATAGAAGAACTGCAACCCAGTAAATTCAGTGATATTGCTGCCATAGTGGCACTTTACCGCCCAGGCCCAATGGAACAGATTCCTACTTTTATAAAAGCCAAGCAAGGAATCATACCTGTTCATTATTCTCATCCTGTCTTAGAGAAATTCCTTAAAGAGACATATGGAGTTATTGTTTATCAAGAACAAGTGTTATTTATTGTGCAGGCTCTAGCGGGTTATAGCCTGGGCCAAGCCGATATCTTTCGTAAAGCCATGGGTAAGAAAATAGCCAAGGTAATGAAGACACAAAGGAAAAATTTTGTTGAAGGTGCAGAAAAAAAAGGAATAGAAAAAAAACTTGCTGAAGAGGTTTTCGCTTTGATTGAACCTTTTGCTGGCTATGCCTTTAACAAAGCACATAGCGTAAGCTATGCCCTCCTAGCTTACCGTGGCGCCTATTTAAAAGCTAACTATCCCTCTGAATACATGACATCATTCTTGAATACTTATAACGATAATACTGACAAAGTCCGCTTGGCAATAGCTGAATGCCGCCATCTAGGCATTCAGCTATTGCCCCCTGATATTAACAAAAGCCAATCAGGGTTTACCATCGAGGAAATAGAAAACAATAAAAACGGCATTCGCTTTGGGCTAGCCGCAATAAAAAACACTGGCAGTTCAGCTATAGAGAACATCCTATCCACTCGACGGCATGGAGGTAGCTTCAAATCTATAGAAGATCTCTGCCAACGAGTAAATATGCATAGCATAAATAGAAAAACACTTGAGAGCTTAATCAAGGTTGGAGCTTTCGATTCTCTTAGCGATCAGGGATCGCTCCTGTATTCTCTGGACAGAATAATTTCCTTTGGCCAAATGGAACATAAAATGAGATCAACAGGACAATCGAGCATGTTCGGCGGGCTGCTCAATTCCAATCCTGCGCTCCTCCTCGATAATCCAGAAAAACCCTCCTCCAACCAGAGGCTTAAATGGGAACGGGAGTTGTTAGGTGTCTATCTCTCTTCATCAGTCCTTGGAATGCTCAATTTTAAGCATTCCACTTTACATACAGTATCCTGTGGCGACATCAACGCTAATATGGCCAATAATACTATTACCATCATAGGAATGATAGTATCACTTCGACAGGCTTACACCCGTGACACCCGTCCTTTTATCGTAGCAACGATAGAAGATGCAGAAGGAAGCCTGGAAGTAAACGTCTGGCCAAGGATATACGAGAGCAGCAAATCACTATGGCATGAAGATAATATCCTTATTATAAAGGGTATGCTAAAAAACAGAAACGGAGGAGTTCAGCTAAATTGCCAAGAAGTATACAACTACCAGGATAATAATAATGGGGGGCTATCCCAACCAGAAACAGAACTAAAACGAAAATTCCTTACAATAGCACTCTCTGAAACAGGGAACTCTAACAAAGATATCGAGCTTCTGCATAAAACCATCGCAATCCTTCAGAATTATCCGGGTGGTAGCAGCATATCTCTTACAATAATTGGTGATGACGAAACAACCTGCCTTAATATGCCAAAGATAACTATCAATTATTGTCCAGAACTGGAAAAGGAAATAGAAGATTTGTTAGGCGCAGATAGTCTGAAAGAGGAGTAAACCCTTCTCCTCCTTTCATCTCTACTGCTGCTAGCACAGGTCGGTAAATTTTCCCGCACTTTAGAGGTGAAATTAGACAATGCTTATACTTCTACTACAATTATTCAGTTTCTACTATGATGACGCCATAGTTACCATCTTTGCGACTGTATAGCATACTAACTTTGCTGGTTTTCGCATCAATAAAAAGAAAGAAATCATGCCCCAGGAGCTCCAGTTGCTCAGTTGCCTCATCTATGGACATAGGCTTAAGAAAGAAATGCTTACTTTTTACTACCTCTGGGTAACCATTTGGTTTCTCTTCATCCTGATCAGCCCCCTGCTGTTCAAGAGAAACTCCTTTCCTTTTGTCATATAACTTGCCTTTATATCGTTCAATCCGCTTATCCAGTACGTCCAGTACTTTATCTATAGCTGTAAGAATATCTGCAGCATATTCATGAGCCCTGATTAAAGTCCCTTTACTATCAAGGGTAACCTGTACAGCAAATCTTTGCTCTGGCTGTCTTGACTTTCTCTTAGAAATCTCCACCTTCCCTTCTATGAGAGAAGGTAAATGATGGTCCAGCTTGCCAATTTTTTTATTAATTTGCTTCTCTATTGCCTCAGAAACTTCTATATTTTTCGTTATTATTTGCAGTTGCATATCTCCTCCTTAGTTGTAGGTTTCCCTCGCTATCGTTAGCCCCCATACTGATATCGCACCCTGTTTTTTAAGAGCTACAGCACATGATTCCAGAGTAGCACCAGAAGTACAAACATCATCTATCAAGACTATTCGCTTATTATTTACTCTACCATCCCTGCATATAAATGCATCAACAACATTACTCCATCTATCTTCCGCAGTCACCATTTTTACCTGAGGTTGTACATCCTTAACTCGAACAAGACAATCAGCAAGTACAGGCATCATTATCAATTTGCCTAAATCACGTGATATTAATAAAGACTGATTATAACCGCGTTTTCTCAAACGCCGGCGGTGTAAAGGAACTGGAACCAGTATATCACCAGGCAAATTATGTTCCTCTAAATATTCGGCAAGTAATTCAGCAAAGCAAAGAGATAGCACTTTCAGGTGCTTGTATTTTAGTTCG